>NZ_JBHTST010000081.1:0-36479 GCF_042794995.1 Streptomyces sp. NPDC056503 | reverse complement strand
GGCGCCCCGAGGGGCGAGCCGGGGCACGGTCACGTCCCCTGGGTTACGGGACGAGGCGCAGGAGGCGGTTCGGGGAGCCGGTGCCGGGGCTGGTGACCTTGCCGGGGGTGGCGCCGTTCACGAGCGCGGTGGCGACCTGGGCGGGGGTGGCGGAGGTGTGGCCGGCGAGGTAGACGGCGGCGGCGCCGGCGACGTGCGGGGTGGCCATGGAGGTGCCGGAGATGGTGTTCGTCGCGGTGTCACTGGTGTGCCAGCCGGCGGTGATGGAGACTCCCGGGGCGAACAGGTCCAGGACGGCGCCGTAGTTGGACCAGCTGGCCTTGGCGTCGGTGTTGCCGGTGGCGCCGACGGTGATGGCCTCGGTGACGCGGGCGGGCGAGGAGTTGCCGGCGTTCACGCCGGAGTTGCCGGCGGCGACGGCGTAGGTGACGCCGTCGGCGATGGAGCGCCTGACCGCGTTGTCGAGGGTGGTGGAGGCGCCACCGCCGAGGGAGAGGTTGGCGACGGCCGGGGCTCCGGCGGCGTGGTGGGAGGTCACCCAGTCGATGCCGGCGACGACGCCGGCGGTGGTGCCGGAGCCGTTGGCGTCGAGGACGCGGACGGCGACGACCTTGGCGGCCTTCGCGACGCCGTAGGTGGAACCGGCGATGGTGGTGGCGACGTGGGTGCCGTGGCCGTTGCCGTCCTGCGCGACGGTGTCGCCCTCGACGGCGTCGTAGCCGTTGACGGCCCGGCCCGCGAGCTCGCCGTGGCTGATCCGCACGCCGGTGTCGATGACGTACGCGGTCACCCCGGCGCCCGCGCTGTCGGGGTACGTGTAGGTGCCCGAGAGCGGCAGGGCGGCCTGGTCGATGCGGTCGAGGCCCCAGGGGGCGTTGGTCTGGGTGGCGTCCGCGTGGACGATCCGGTTCTGCTCGACGGTGGCGACGGCCGGGTCGGCGGCGAGGCGGCGGGCGGCCGCGGCGTCGAGGGTGGCGGTGTAGCCGTTGAGCGCCGCGCCGAAGGTCTTGCCGACCTTGCCGCCGTAACCGGCTATGAGTCCGCGGCCCTTGGCGGATCCCGCGGCGAAGCCGGCGCCCGGCTTGAGCGTGACGAGGTAGCTGCCGTCGACGGCGTCGGGCGCACCGGCGGCGACGACGACGCCCTCGGCCGGGGCCGGGGCGGCCTGCGCGGGGGCCACGGCGAGGCCGGTGACGAGCGCGGCGACGACGGCGGCGGAGGCCGCGGTGGTGGTGGCGGCGATCAGGTTCCGGCGGGAGGTGCGGTGCGTGGGGAGTGCCATGGCGAGGGGTTCCTCCTCTTGGCGGCGCGCCCGGGGTCGGGCGGCACGGTTCGTGGGGGTGGGGCCGCGTGCGGTCGCACGCGCCGCCGGGGAGGGGGTCCTCCGTTCGGCGTGAGCAGAAGCCTGTGCCTCACCGACCGGGCGGATCAAGGAAGTTGGGTCCTTGTCATGCATCCGACACGCAGTGGACACGAGGGCTCATCCGATCCCCTGCCGAACCCCCACGAACCACCCCCGCATCACCCCCGCGCCACCACCGTCGCGTTCCGGCCGTCACCCGCGAGGACCGGCCAGGCGGGGCCACCGGCGCCGGTCCGGGACGGTCCCACCCCGCCATGCCGCCGCCATCGGGCGGTCCGCCATGATCGGGGAATGCGAAGGAACACCAGTACCGGACCCGGACCCGGACCCGCCCCTGACTCCGGTCCCGGTCCCGGCACCGGCACCGGAGCCGACTCAGGTGCCAGTGGCGGTGGCGGCTCCGGCGCCAGGGGCGATGACGGTCCCACCGCCCACGCCCACGCCCTGTCGCCCTACCAGGAGAAGCTGCGAGAACGCCTCCTCGCCGCGCCCGTCGTCCCCGCACCGGCGCCGTGGCGGAACGTGTTCGGCGGTCACGCCGCCGTCGGCGGACTCACCGGCGTCGGCTTCGGTGTCGACCCGGCCACCGGCCACGACCTGGCGATGGTCGTGTCCCGCGACGGGTACGGCGTCTTCGACGCGGTGACGGGCGAGCGGATCGCGCGCGACCGGGACCCCGAGGACGACGGACCGGACGGCACGCCCGACCTGTCGTGCCCCTGGATCGGCCCGCTCGCCGGCCGACGGGTGCACGTCGCCGGGCTGTTCGGCGGCGGGCTGCACAGCACGAGCGGCGACGGATGGTCGGTGGACGTCGAGGCCCCGGACTGGCCGAGCCACCGGATCCTGCTCTCGGACAACGGCGGCGACTGGCACCGGCCGCCCCACACGGAGGGCTGGTGGCACGTCCTCCACTCCACCTGGTCGACGCTGCGCGCCGCCGGGTTCTCCCCGTCGGGCCGGACGCTCGCGGTCGCCACGTCCAGCGACCTGACGCTGTGGACCCGCCTGCCCGCGTGACGGCGGTCAGGCGTCGAGGACGGCGGCCACGGCCTCGATCTCGACCAGCTGGTCGGTGTACCCGAGCACGGTGACGCCCATCAGGGTGCTGGGCACGTCGTGGTCGCCGAAGGCGTCCCGTACGACCTGCCAGGCGGCCACCAGGTCGTTCTGACGGGTGGTCGCGACGAGGACGCGGGTGCTGATGACGTCCTCGATCCCGGCCCCCGCGTCCTTCAGCGCCGTCCGCAGGTTGTCGACGCAGGCGGCGGCCTGCCCGGCGACGCCCCCGACGGCGACGGTGGCGCCGTCGGCGTCGAGCGGGCAGGAGCCGGCCAGGAAGATCAGCCGGGCCTCGGCGGGCGCGGTCGCCGCGTACGCGTACTCGGCGACATCGGACAGGGAGGCGGAACGGATGAGGCTGACGGCGCGGGGCACGGAGGATCCTCTCGACTGCGGCGGCGTGACCGGGGCCGAAGCCGAAGCCGGAACCGGAACCCGGGATAAGGGCAGCGGCAAGGGCCGTGGCAGGAACCGCGCCGACCCTGTTGCCGACCCGGTCACGAACCCGGTCACGGTCACGGGAACACGTCACCCTCTCAGGGTTCCCCCGCCGACTCGACCCGATTTTCCCCGCCGGGGGCCGCGGCCCGGAAGCCTCAGCCCGCGGGGGTGGGCCAGTGGCGGTGGAGGGCGTCGATACGGAAGGGGTGGACGTGCCGGTGTCCGCCGCCGCCCGTGCCGGACGGGCCGGACATGTGGGGGTGGCCGACGGGGAGTTCGGGATGGGCGTGTTCGAGTTCCTCCGGGTCGCGGCGCGGCCAGAGGCGGGCGGCGCAGACGGCGGCGACCAGGGCGACTGCGGTGAGCGCGGCGGCCGAGGTGGCGGGCCCCGCGCGGAAGGCGAGCCAGCCGGCGAGCGGGTAGGTGAGCAGCCAGCAGCCGTGCGAGAGGGAGAAGCGGGCGGCAAAGAGGCCGGGCAGGTCGGCGTCGGCGGCGGACCGGCGCAGCAGCCGCCCGCCAGGGGTGAGGACCGCGGAGGTGGCGGCGCCGAGGACGAGCCAGAGGGCGAGCAGCGCGGGCCAGGCGGCCGCCCGGTGGTCGTCGGCCCAGCCGGAGGCGAGTCCGGCGGAGAGCAGGCCGAGCGTGGCGGCGAGGGCGCCCGAGGCAGGCAGCATGAGGGCGCGGTCGCCGGTCCGGCCGAGGAGGCGCGGGAGGAGCAGGGCGACCGCCATGGAGCCCGCGCCGTACGCGGCGAGGGCGAGGGACACGTCGCCGGCCGGGCGCCCGAGCCCGTCCCGGACGAGGACGACCGTGTCGACGAGGACCAGCGCCCCGGCGGCGGCGACGGCCAGGTCGAGCGCGAGCAGGGCGCGCAGCCGGGGAGTGGCGAGCAGAAGCCGGACGCCGAGGACCCGCCCCGCCGCCGGTCCGTGAGGGCCGGGGTCCGCGTCCGGCGGCAGCCGCAGGGGCAGCACGAGGAGCGCGGAGAGCAGGAACCCGGCCGCGGTGCCGGCGAACAGCCACCCGTACGGCACGAGGGCGAGGAGCGCGGCGGCGAGGACCGGGCTGGCCAGGCTCTCCAGGTCGTAGGCGAGCCGCGAGAGGGCGAGGGCCCGGGTGTAGTCGCCCTCCTCGGGCAGGACGCGCGGGATCGTCGCCTGGAAGGCGGGGGTGAAGACCGCCGAGGCGGCCTGGAGCAGCAGCACGAGCGCGTACACCTGCCAGACCCGGTCCACGAAGGGCAGGGCCAGCGCGGCGGCCAGCCGTACGAGATCGGCCCCGACGAGCAGCGCCCGACGCGGGACCCGGCGCGCCAGCGCCCCGGCGAGCGGTGCCAGGGCGACGTACGCCGCCATCTTGAGCGCGAGCGCGGTGCCGAGCACGGCGGCGGCCCGGCCCCCGGCGAGGTCGTACGCGAGGAGCGCGAGGGCGACGGTCGCGAGGCCGGTGCCGGTGAGGGCGACGACCTGGGCGAGGAAGAGGTGCCGGTAGGTGCGGTCGCGCAGGACGGACAGCATGGGGACGCCCTCGTTCGGCAGCGGGGTGCGGTCTCCCTCACGGTAGCGGACATGTGCATGGGTGCGCACATGTAGACGTGAAGAAGGGGTGCACTACCCGCCTCGCCCCTCCCCTCAGTCGTGCCAGGGCTCCCCCGTCACCACGTGGTCGGCCCGGTTCAGCGCCTCGACCACCAGCCGCTTCAGGTGCCCGTCCGGCAGGGCGTACACCACCCGCCGCCCGTCCTTCCGCGCCTGCACCAACCCACCCAGCCGCAACTTCGCCAGGTGCTGGCTGACCGCCGGCCGCGCGGCGCCGCACGCCTCGGTCAGGGCGCCGACATCGGCCTCCCCGCGCGTCAGCACCCACAACAGCTGCAACCGCGTCGGGTCGCTGAGCAACCCGAACACCTCCGCCGCCGCCGCGAGCTCCGGAGCCCCCGGCGTCCGCGGATGGACGGGGGACACGGCCTGTTCACGCACGGGATCCGCCATGCGCCCATCGTAGGGAGCGGAGGCGGGAGCGGGAGCGAGGGCGGGGGCGGGAGCGGGAGCGAGGGCGGGAGCGGGAGCGAGGGCGGGAGCGGGAGCGAGGGCGGGAGCGGGGCGAGGCCGGGGCAGGAGCGGCCCGGGGCCCGGGGCCCGGGGCGGCGTACCGGCTCACCGCCGGGCCGGACCGGACAGCCGGGCCGGACCGGACCGCCGGACCGGACCGCCGGGCCGGACCGCCGGGCCGGACCAGGCGTGGCGCGGTCCGGAGCGGCGCCGCCCGACCGCCACCGGTGTCCGCGTCTCGGGACGGGTGACCGATCCGTGGACCGTCGTGCGCGGGAGCGGGCTCTCGGGTGAGGATGCTGCGGAGGGCCGAGACCTGGCCGGAAGCGAGGAGAGACGACGATGACCATCGAGTGGCGCTACACCATCCACCCCGGCCTCGGCGTGCTCTCCCTGGCCGGCTTCCTCGGGCAGGAGGCCGTGGGGCGGTTCCAGGGAGCCGTCGGCTGGGCCCTCGCCCGGGGCACCGGGCCCGTCGTCCTGGACCTGACCGGCCTGCGCGGGTGGTCCGACGGAGGCCGCCTGGCGGTGTCGGAAGCCGCCCTGCGGCTCGCCGCGGAGGGCCGGGGGCTCGAACTCGCCGCCGTGCCGGGGAGCGGCGCGCCCGGGGCCGGATCCGGGGCCGGGGCCGACGGCGGGTTCGGAGACGGGAAGGTCGTCGTCACGGTGCACGGAGACCTCGCCGCCGCACTCGCCGCCCACCGGGACCGGGGCGTGGAGGAACGCGAATGGCGTAGCGACGCCTGGCCCGAGGACGCCTGAGCCCGTCCGGCCTTGCCGCGCCCACCTTCCCTCACGCCCCGCTCGCTCACACTCTTCCCCCGCACGCCTGCCTCCCGCCTCGCCTCCTCCCGTCCGCCCCTCCCGTCCGCCCCCTCCCGCGCCGCTCAGAACCAGTGCAGGCAGTGCGGCGCGCGGTCCGGGCGGAAGAGGGCGTCGGCCCGCGAGGCGGCGGCCGGGTGGTGGGTGCGGATGTGGCCGGCGCGGGCCAGGGTGCCGGGCGTCGTACCGCCCAGGTAGAGGGAGCCCAGGTCGCTCACGTCCAGGGAGAGGTCGGGCCCGCGGTCGGTCGGGGCGCAGTCGGCCTTGCCGTCCTGGACGGTCAGCAGGTAGCGGGCCCGCTCGCCCAGGAAGGGGTCGTCGACCTCCAGGACGAGTTCGCCGTCCGCCGGCCAGGCACGCGCGGCCAGGGCTCGGGGGATGTCGAGGAGACGCACCCAGAGCCAGTCGGTGTCGTGGCTCACCTCTCCCGCGCGGAAGTCCGCGAGCCGGTGGCGCAGCGGGTGGCCGGGCGGGACCTGCTTGAAGACGACCCGGGTGACGAGGTCGTGGCCGAGCGCGAACCGCGCCAGGTCCGCGAAGACCGCGTCGTCGGCGGCGATGGTCTCGTCGACCGTGAGGGTCCCGGCGTCGACGGAGTAGGAGGCGTACCCGTCCGGTGCTCCGTCGGCGTCCCGGTGCACCGCCACGTACCGCGGCGTCCGCGCGACCGGCGGCTGCCCCGCGCCCAGCGCCCACCAGCGGTGCGGGCGCGAGAGCGCGCCGGGCTGGGAGCGGCGGTACCGGTCGTAGACCTCTTCGAGGAGTTCGCCGCAGTCGGCCCGCCGCAGCAGTTCGACCGATCCGGGCCGGACGTCCTCGGCGCCGAGCGCCCGGGGCCGCGCGAAGGCCGCCTCGTGGCGCGGCACGGTGATCCGCTGCGTGTAGGTGGCGGGCCCGTAGCCGAACCTGCGGTAGATCAGCGCCTCGGACGCCAGCAGCACGGAGAGCAGTTCGCCGCGCTCGCGCAGTTCGGCGAGCTGACGCCGCATCATGGCGCTGAGCACGCCTTGCCGTCGGTGGGTGGGCAGGACGCCCACGGCCGTGACCCCGGAGACCGGGACGACGGCCTCCCCGGGCAGCGTGAGCTCGAAGGAGTACGCGCCCGCGGTCCCGATCGGCCGCCCGTCCGGGGCGAGGGCGAGCAGGTTCCGGTCCATCTCGAAGGCCGACCACCACAGCCCTCCACCGTCCTCCCCCGGCTTCTCCGGGACGAGCCCGAAGGCGGCGTGCAGTGTGTCGACGAAGACGTCGAGGTCCTCGTCGGTCGTCGAACGGATCTCCATCGCTGTCGCCGCCTCCCCGCGCGCCGCACCACGCCTCGTGGTGTCCGGCCCAGTGCATCGCCGACCCGGGCCCTGGTCAAACGGATATCCCCCGGCCCGCCACCCGTTCCCTGCTCCCGCTCCTGCTTCTGCTTCTGCTTCTGCTTCTGCTCACCACTTCGCTCCCGCCTGAGCGGAACGCACGCGCACACGTCGGCACATACGACAGGGGGTAGCCTCGTGATCATGGAACCGTCGACCGACAACCGCCCCGACCAGGCCCCGGCGGATCCCGCCGCCACCGACGAGACGCTCGCCGCGCAGCCCATCGGCTACTGGAGCGGGCTGGTTCACACCGCCGTCACCCGGAGACTGCGGGACGCGATGGCCAGGATCGACGTGACGCAGCCTCAGTACTGGGTGCTCAACCACGTGAAGCACAGCCCGGGCGCACCGAGTCGACAGGAAGTGGTCGAGGGGCTGACGCCGCTCGCCGACGGACCGCACGAAATCGGTCGGGTCGTCGACCAGTTGCTCCACCGCGCATGGCTGCGACGCGAAGCCGACCAGCGACTGCACCTCACCGACGACGGCGAGGCCGCCCGCGTGCGCCTGCGTGAACTGGCCTCCGACCTGCGGGCCGTGGTCCACGAGGGCGTCAGTGACGAGGAGTACGTCGCGGCGCTGAAGGTGCTCCGAAGGATGGCCGCCAACGCCGGGAGCGACGGGGAGTCCGCCCGTACACCCTGATCCGGGATCCGGGATCCGGGATCCGGGATCCGGGATCCGGGATCCGGGATCCGGGATCCGGGATCCGGGATCCGGGATACGGGATACGGGATCCGGGATACGGGATACGGGATCCGGGATACGGGATACGTACCCCCACACCAGGTACCTGACGGGGACCGGCGGACGGCCCCAGGGACACGAGCCCACCGCATGCGCCGGGGATCTCCGCACACGGGAGCCCCGCCGAAGCGGCTAGGCCGACCGCCAGACCCACGCCAGCGCCACCCCCGGCGCCGCGCAGGACAGGAAGGCCGCCGGGCGGGCCCAGCCGCCGGCCCCCCAGCCCAGGGCCGTCGGCAGGAGAAGGAGCAGGCCGAGGAGGAGGACGCCCAGGGCGGGGAGATGCACGGACGGGGTGAACCTCCGTACCGCGCCCCGCATTTCGTGGCCGAGCGTGCCCGTCAGGATGGATCCCGCGAAGACGACCGGGAAGAGGGTGATCAGGAGCATGCGGCTCCCGATCACGCCGGTGCCCCAGCGCCGGCCGTCCTCCAGGACCGGCGAGTCCGGGCGCGGATCGCCCGGCGCGTAGGAGACGTCGATCCTCATGCCCGCCTTCGGCGGGTCGTGACGGGTGTACATGCCGGGCACGGTCACCTCGCGCGGACCGCTGTCGTACGGGATGCGCAGGACCAGGTCGGTCTCGAAGTACACGGGCTCGTCGGACGCGCTGTCGCCGCGGACCGGTTCGCCGGCGAGCCGGACGACGGTGACGGAGTACTCCCCGAAGCGGCCCGCCTCCAGGCGCCCGGTCTCCCGCCCGTACTCCGGCGACACCATGAACCCGAGGTCGAAGCAGGCCAGCGTGGCCAGCGGCACCAGCCAGGCGATCAGCCACACCAGCCCGCGGCCGGCGGCCGGCGGGAGACCGGTGCGTCGCGGGGCCCGGCGGGAGGCCACGACCCAGGCGGCGGCGAGGACCACGGCGAGCGCGGTCAGGCCCGTCTCGGTGACCAGCGGCGGGTACGGTCCGACACCCCACAGGACGCAGCCGACCGCCCCCGTGGCGCTGAGCAGCATCCCCCAGCCGGTGAGCGTGGTCCACACGCTCCGCCGGTACGTCCGGCCCTCCGGCACCGAGGCCTTCTCCCGTCGCACCACGTCCGCCCCCCTTTTTTTGGCCGCCTCCTTGACCGCCCCTCTGACCGCCCCCGCCCGCGCGTCTCCCGGCCCGGCACTCCGGCCGCCCGGCCACACCGGAGGCGGTCCGTTCCCGTCGCTCGCGCGCGGTCAGTCGAGGCAGAACTCGTTGCCCTCGATGTCCTGCATCACGATGCACGACTCGTTGACGCCGTCCGCCAGCAGCACGCGTTCGCGTACGGCTCCGAGCGCGGTCAGGCGGACGCACTCGGCCTCCAGTACGGCGAGGCGCTCCTCGCCCACGAGGCCGGTGCCGACACGGACGCAGAGGTGGACCCGGTTCTTGACGACCTTGCCCTCGGGGACGCGCTGGAAGTACATGCGCGGGCTTCCGTCCTCGGGGCTGATGGCCGCGTGCGCAGCACCCCGGTGCCCGGGGTGCGCGCGCTCGAAGTCGGCCCAGGTGGCGAAGCCCTCCGGTGGCGGGGGTGCGTCGTGCCCCAGCACCTCGCACCAGAAGCGGGCGACGCGCTCGGGTTCCGCGCAGTCGAAGGTGACCTGGAATTTCCTGATCGCCGGCATCCGGGCATCATAGGCCGGACACCTCCGCGCACCGCGAACGGTTTTCCGTCCGGGTTCCGTCCGGGTTCCGTCCAGGCCTCCGCCCCGACTTCCGTCCGGGCCCGGCCTGCGGAAGACGTCCGGCCGGGGGCCCGCTTCCGCGGCATCGGAGGGCTCGACGGCGCCCCGCCCGTGGCCGCCGCGGTCGCGCACTCGACCGCTCCGCGCCTCCCTCTTCCCCCTCCCCCCTTCCCTTCCTTTCCCTTCAGCATGACGGCCGCCTCGGAGGGGACGCTCGTGATCCCGCGCCCGTACGACGGGAGTTCGCCGGGGCGGCGGCAGTCCGGTCCGGCGTGCTCGGCACGCCGCATGCCACGTTCATATTCATGAACAGCAATCACGTACCCGCATATTGACGTGTCTCCGACACTCCCCCTAGCGTCTGCCACGGCGCCGAGAAAGCGCTTTCCACCGTGTCCGAGCCGCCTCCCCCACCTGGAGACACCGATGCGCACCACTCCCCTCGCCCTCAGCGTGGGCCTCGTCGCAGGCACCCTCGTCGCGCTGGGCGCCGCCGGCGGCGCCCAGGCCGCGACCGGACGGTACGAGGCCGAGGTATCGCCCGCCGTCTGCACCGGCACGATCGACTCCGACTGGACCGGGTTCTCCGGCAGCGGGTTCTGCAACGGGACCAACGCCGTCGGCGCGCACGCGCAGTTCACCGTCACGGCGCCCGCCGCCGGGACGGCCACGCTCACCGTGCGGTTCGCCAACGGGACGACCACCGCCCGGCCCGCGGACGTCGTCGTCAACGGGACGACGGTGGCGGCGGGGGCGTCCTTCGAGTCCACCGGCGCCTGGACCGGATGGACGTCCAAGACGTTCTCCGTGCCGGTCGTGGCGGGCTCCAACACCGTCCGGCTGAGCCCGACGACCGCCGCCGGACTGCCCAACGTCGACCACGTCGAGCTCACCACCGCCGACTCCCCCGCCCCCTCCGGGCCCGCCCTCTACGTGTCGCCCGCCGGCAGCGCGGGCGCCTCCGGCACCCAGGCCGACCCCACGACGCTCGCCTCCGCGATCACCCGGATCGGGGCGGGCGGCACGATCTACCTGCGCGGCGGCACGTATGCACACGCCCAGACCATCACCGTCGCGGCGGGCAACAACGGCACCTCCGCCGCCCGCAAGACGATCGCCGCCTACCCGGGCGAGACGCCGGTCCTCGACTTCTCCGCGATGGCCGAGTCCTCCTCCAACCGGGGGCTCGCTCTGAACGGCGACTTCTGGCACGTCAAGGGGCTGATCGTCCAGCGGGCCGGCGACAACGGCATCTACGTCGGCGGCAGCGACAACGTCATCGAGCGCACGGTGACCCGCTTCAACCGCGACACCGGCCTCCAGCTCGGGCGGATCGCCTCCAGCACCCCGCGCGCCCAGTGGCCGGCCCGCAACCTCATGGTGAGCGTCGAGTCCCACGACAACGCGGACGCGGCCGGCGAGAACGCCGACGGCTTCGCCGCCAAACTGACCACCGGACCCGGGAACGTCTTCCGGTACGCGGTCGCCCACAACAACATCGACGACGGCTGGGACCTCTACACCAAGCCGGACACGGGCGCGATCGACCCGGTGACGATCGAGTACTCCCTCGCGTACACCAACGGCACGCTCTCCGACGGGACCGTGAACGCCAACGGCGACCGCAACGGCTACAAGCTCGGCGGCGAGTCCATCGCCGTCGACCACGTGGTGCGGCGCAGCATCGCCTACCGCAACGGCAAGCACGGCTTCACCTACAACAGCAACCCGGGCTCCCTGAAGGTCTCCGAGAACATCTCGGTCGACAACGCCCAGCGCAACTACACCTTCGAGGCGGGCACTTCGGTCTTCCGCAGCAACACGTCCTGCCGCAGCACGAGTTCCGGCACCAACGACAAGCTCGTGGGCGACGTCGACGCCACGAACCAGTTCTGGTCCGGGACGAACGGCTCGCGGTGCGCGAACCACACCGGCGCCCTCGGCTGGTCCTTCGCCTCGAACGGCTCGCTCGCCGTGACCTTCGGGGGCAAGCCCGTCACCTGGTGACCCGCCCCTCAGGGACCGTCCCGGTCGACGGACCGACCGCGCGCCCGTACCCGCTCGTTCGGGTACGGGCGCACAGTCCTCTCCCCAGGGCGTACGCGGCCCGCAGGTCGTCCCCGTCGTAGCCGGCGCCGGCCAGGGCGCGGAGGCCCGGGGTGGCGTTGACGGCGACGGTGTGGCGGAGGGCGGCGAAGAGGGGTACGTCGGAGCCGGAGTCGCCGTAGGCCACGCAGGAGTCGCGGTCGAGGCCGTGGGCGGCGCGGAGGCGGTCGACGGCGGTCACCTTGTCCCCGGGGACGAGGATCCTGGCCGGGTCGAGCGCCGACCGGAAGGGCGGGGGCGGGAAGCCGGAGGCGACCACGTCGTCGACGCCGAGGCCGCGGAGCCGGTCGGCGAAGAAGTCCGGGGACATGGTGACGACGACGGCCCGGTCGCCCCGGGCCCGGATGTCCGCGAGGACCTCCGGGAGTCCGCCGATCCACGGCGCCCCGTCGAAGGCCTCCGCGACGACGCCGGGGGTGAGGTGACGCCACAGGTCGTACAGGGCGGCGGCGAAGCCCCGGGTGTCGACGGCGCCGGCCGCGAACTCGGCCTCGAGAGCGCGGATCTCTCCGGCGCAGCCCAGCCGGGCGGCGATCTCCAGGCTGGCCGAGGTGTCCCTCAGCAGCGTGCCGTCCATGTCGAAGACATGCAGCAGCGGTCCGTCCATCGCCGCCTCTCTCCTGCTTCCGGGCCTGGTTCCGGGCCCACTCCGGGTCTGGCCCTGAGCCCGCTCCGGTCCTGCTCCGGGTCCGGTCCCGGGCCCGGTCCCGGTCAGCGTACGTTGCGGGCGAAGAAGACCGACACGGCACCGGCGAGGGGTGACGGCGAAGAGCGCGGCGGTGGAGCTGCCGAGGGCGGCGGTACGGGGAGAGGGCGGCGGTACGGGAAGAGGGCGGCGGTCAGCTGCCGAAGCCGAGGCCGAGGCGGTCGAGGGTGCGGAGCCACAGGTCGCGGCGGCCCTCGTTGCGGTCGGAGCGGGTGAGCGAGCGCTGGGTGATGCCGATGCCGAGGGAGCGGACGGGCTCGGGCGGGAAGGGCAGCGGCTTGCGGCGGACGAGTTCGAGGGCGGTGCGCTCGGTGCGGGCGCCGGCCAGCAGGTCGAGCATCACCTCGGCGCCGAAGCGGGTGGCGCCGACGCCGAGACCGGTGAACCCGGCGGCGTACGCGACCTTCCCCCGGTGGCTCGTGTCGAAGAAGACGCAGAAGCGGGTGCTGGTGTCGATGGCTCCGCCCCAGGCATGGCTGAAGCGGACCCCTTCCAACTGGGGGAAGGTCCCGAAGAAGGTGCGCGCGAGGGTGGCGAAGGTCTCGGGGCGCCGCTCCCGCTCGGCGCTGACGCGGCCCGCGTAGTCGTAGACGACGTCGTAGCCGCCCCACAGGATGCGGTCGTCGGCGGAGATCCGCACGTAGTGGAAGTGGTTCGCGGGGTCGGACCAGCCCTGGCGGTTCTTCCAGCCGACGGCGGCGAGCTGCTCCTCGCTCAGCGGCTCGGTCATCAGCGCGTAGTCGTAGACGGGGACCGTGTAGGGGCGGTGGCGGCGCAGCAGGGACGGGTAGGCGTTGGTGGCGAGGGCGACGCCGCGGGCGGTGACACGGCCGTAGGGGGTGCGGACGGCGACGACGGCGCCGTGCTCGTCGAGGGAGAGGCCGGGGGTGTGCTCGTGGACGCGGACGCCGAGGTCGAGGCAGGCCTTCTTGAGGCCCCAGGCGAGGCGGGCCGGGTTGACCATGGCCGTGTCGCTCTTGTTCCACAGGCCGCCGAGGAAGGTCGGCGAGTCGATCTCGGCGCGTACGGCGTCGGCGTCGAGGAGCGCGGTGGTGGCGCCGTACCGTCCGGCGGTCTCGGCCTCCTCGGCGAGCCAGGCGAGCTGGTGGGGTTCGGTGGCGACGACGAGGGAGCCGGTCCGCTCCCAGTCGCAGTCGATGCCGTACCGCTCGATGGCGTCCTCCATGGCCTGGAGGTTCTCCCGGCCGAGGCGTTCGAGGGTGGCGATCTCGTCGGGCCAGCGGCCCAGGCCGTTGCCGAGGCCGTGGGTGAGGCTCGACTCGCAGAATCCGCCGTTGCGGCCGGAGGCCGCGTGGCCGATCTCCTCGCCCTCGATGAGGACGACGTCGGTGGAGGGGTCGCGTTCCTTGGCGACGAGCGCGGTCCACAGGCCGGCGTAGCCGCCGCCGACGACCAGGAGGTCGCAGGTGGTGCCTCCGACGAGGGCGGGGGTGGCCTGGGGACGGCGGGCGTCGTCGAGCCAGAACGGGGTCGGCGCGGCGTCCCGCAGCGCGTGCAGGTGGTCCATGGGGGTGTCCTTCGGATCGCGGAGGAGCCCGGTCGCGGGACTCCTTCCGAGGTGCCGCCCATGAGACCCGGCCGCGTACGGCAAGGTCAATGGTGTTGACGTAAGGCCCGAAGGCGAGGCCCCTGCCGGATCCCGAGGCCTTCGACCCCGCCGGCCCCAGCGTTCCGGAAGCCGTTCGATCCGCCGGCCCACGGCCGGATCGCCTCCGTCGAGGACGTCCGCGGCAGCGTCGAGGTCACCGTCGACCTCGCCGTCGACCTCGCCGTCGAGACCGACGGTTCCGAGAAGCCCGCCTGCGCGGCCCAGGCGGTGTACCGCTTCCACGCCTGACGTCGTCCCACGCCCTCAGGGGCGGACGCCCGCCCTGGCGCCCGCCCCCGAGGCGTGCCCGCGCGCCGGGTACCGTCTCCCGCGTCCGGTGGAGGGAGGGAGAGGCGATGACGACCAGGCCCGACGAGGTGGTCGGACCGCTCGAACGCGGGCTCGCCGTGCTGCGGGCCGTGGTCGCCGGGGACGGCGGGCGGCGCGGGGTCGGGGAGGTCGCGCGGGCGACGGGACTGGCCCGGGCGACCGTGGACCGGGTCGCGACCACGCTCACCGTCCTCGGGGTGCTGCGGGCCGAAGGGCGCGATCTGCTGCTCGCGCCCGGCGCGGCCGAGCTCGGCAACGCCTACCTGGACTCCTGCGGGCTGCCCGCCCTCCTCGGTCCGCACGCCGCCGCGCTCGCCGAACGGCTCGACGAGCCGGTGTCGCTGGCCGTGCCCGACGGGGGCGGGGTCCGGTTCCTGGCGCAGGCGAACCGGCGCCGCGCCCTGGCCTTCGCCTTCCGGCCCGGGGACCTGCTGCCGGCCGGGCGCTGCGCGCCCGGCGCGCTGTTCGCCGCCGAGGACGCCCTCCCGGGCGGAGACGACGGTTTCGCCGCGCGGGTGCGGGAGGCACGGGAGCGGGGCGTGGCCGTCGACGACCAGCTGATCGAGCCGGGGCTCGTCTCCGTCGCCCTGCCCGTACGCGATCCGGAGGGGGCCGTCGTCTGCGCGGTGAGCGTCGTCAGCCACACCAGCCGGCACGACGCCGCGGCGCTGGAGGCGCTGGCCCTGGCGCCGTCGCGGGAGGCCGTCGCGGCGATGGAGGCGGCACTGGCGGCGCGGGCCCCGGACGGGACGGGCGGGGTGGAGGCGGCCGTTCCCGGGACGGGCCGGGCCGGGTTCACGAAGGAACCGGAAGCGGCGCTCAAGGAGGAGCTGGGGGCCGGTTTCCTCCGGTCGCTGGCCCGGGGGCTGGACGTGCTGCGCGCCTTCGGAGCCGTACGCGGGCCCGCCCGGCTCACCGATCTCGCCCGGCTCGCCGGGCTGCCCCGGGCGACCGCCCGGCGGTCGCTCATCACCCTGTGCCACCTGGGGTACGTGCGCGAGGACGCCGGCGGCTTCGTCCTCCTCCCCCGCGTCCTCGAACTCGGCCACGCCCGGCTCGCCGCGCTCACCCTGCCCGAGATCGCCACCCCGCACCTGGTCCGTCTGGTGCGGACCGTGCGGGAGTCGGCGTCGGTGGCGGTGCTCGACGGGGACGACATCCGGTACGTGGCCCGGGTGGCGGGCAGCCGGATCATGCACATCGACATCGTGGTGGGCACCCGCCTGCCCGCGTACGCCACCTCGATGGGGCGGGTGCTGCTCGCCGCCCTGCCGGAGGACGAGCGGGACGCCCGGCTGGGGCGGATCACGCCGGAGGCCCTGACGCCCCGGACCCTGACCGGGTCCGGGGCGCTGCGCGCGGCGGTGGCGGTGACCGCCGAGCGGGGTTTCGGCTGGGTGGAGGAGGAGCTGGAGGAGGGGCTGCGGTCGGTCGCGGTGCCGGTGCGCGACGGCGCCGGCCGGGTGGTCGCCGCGCTCAACATCGCCCTGAACGCGGGTCGTTGTTCCCCGGAGGAGAGTCTTTCGGCGCTGCTCCCGCAGCTGCGGGAGACGGCCGGACGGATCTCGGCGGACCTGGCGGCGGTGGGTCGCCACGCTGCCGTGCCGACCTCCTGACCGCGCGTCAGGAGCGTGTGCTCCGGTCCCGCCAGGGGGCTCCGGTCGCGTCCGGGTGCAGTGTCGCCAGCGCGGCCAGCATGAGTTCCAGGGCGAACGGATAGCCGCTGTCGCGCATGTCGACGGCGAGGAGGGGGAACGTCGCCGCGATGTGCGGGTGGGTATCGGCCGCGAGGCGGCCGTAGACCTCCTCCCAGACCTCGTCGTCCGCCTCGCGCGCGGCCGGCGGCAGCGCGCCGGCGGCGGCGTCCTGGGCCGCGAAGGCCAGCGCCTGGTCGACGAAGGCGTGGTAGGCGCGGACGGCCAGGAGGTCGGGAAAGCCGCCGTCCCGCAGGATGCCGAGGATCTTCTCGACCGCCCGCGTCTCGTGCGTGCGGCCGGTCGTGCGGTGCGCGGCGAGCAGGGCGGCCTGGGGCTGGTCGACGTAGGAGCCGTGGATGCGCAGGCCCATCGCGCGCAGGTCGGTCCGCCAGTCGCCGGTCGCCTCCCAGCCTTCCTGCGCTCGGCCGATGACCTCGTCGGCGATCGCGAGGAGCAGGTCGTCGGTGTTGCGGAAGTAGCGGTAGAGCGCGCTGGGATCGGCGCCGAGGGCCGCGCCCAGCCTGCGTACGGAGAGGGCTTCGGCACCGTGCTGGGCCACCAGGCGCAGCGCGGTGTCGACGATGAGCCGTTCGGAGAGGACGGCCCCCTGCTTGGTGGGCCTGCGGCGCTGCCGGCTTCCTTCGGGTACGACACGTGCGGACATGGCCGGGACCTTACGTCAACGCCATTGACGTGTAAACGGCCCGCGGGCTTCCATGGCGCCCGTCACCCGAACGGCGACGCCGACTGGATCCGGCCGCCGACCGGGGCGACCCCGTCCGACGCCCGCCGCGTCGCGCTCCCGCGCTCCGGTCGGCCGTCGTCCGCCCCGCGCCCGTCCCGGCGCGGCCGCACGCAAGGGAGCTGGTATGCCCCAGGCCGATCTGGTCTTCACCGGAGGTCCCGTCCTCACCCTGGATCCGGCACGGAGCCGGGCCACCTCGCTCGCCGTCACCGGCGACCGGATCGCGGCCGTCGGCCACGACGAGGTGCGCGAACTGATCGGCCCCGGCACCGAGGTGGTGGATCTGGCGGGCAGGCTGCTGCTGCCCGGTTTCCAGGACTCCCACATCCACGCGGTGGGCGGCGGCAGCGAGCTCGCCGAGTGCGACCTCACCGAGAGCGTCGACGTGTCGGCGTACCTGGAGCGGATCCGCGCGTACGCCCGGGCCCACCCCGACCGGGAGTGGATCACCGGCGGCGGCTGGTCGATGGAGAGCTTCGCGGGCGGCATGCCGACCCGTCAGCTGCTCGACTCGGTCGTCTCCGACCGTCCCGTCCTGCTGTCGAATCGCGACCACCACGGCGCCTGGGCGAACACCCGGGCCCTGGAGCTGGCCGGGCTCACCGCCGACACCCCGGACCCCGCCGACGGCCGGATCGAGCGGGAGGCAGACGGCACCCCGAGCGGCATGCTCCAGGAGGGTGCGACCGGCCTGGTCTCCCGCCTGGTGCCGGCGAGCACGGCGGAGGACCGGCTCGCGGGGCTGCTGCGGGCGCAGCGGCTGCTGCACTCGCTGGGCATCACGGGCTGGCAGGACGCCCTGCTCGGTTCGTTCAACGGGATGTCCGACCCGTCGGACGCCTATCTGACGGCGGCGAAGGACGGCTCCCTCACCGCCCGGGTGACCGGTGCGCTGTGGTGGGACCGCGAGCGCGGCTCCGAGCAGATTCCCGAACTGGTGCACCGTCGGGAGCAGTTGACCTCGGGACGGTTCCGGGCCACTTCGGTCAAGATCATGCAGGACGGCATCGCGGAGAACTTCACGGCCGCGATGACCACGCCGTACCTCGACGGCTGCGGCTGCGCGACCGGCAACACCGGGCTCAGCTTCGTCGACCCGGAGGCGCTGCGCGGCCACGTGACCGAGCTGGACGCCCTCGACTTCCAGGTGCACTTCCACGCGCTCGGCGACCGGGCCGTGCGCGAGGCGCTGAACGCGATCGAGGCGGCGATCGCGGTCAACGGCCGCCGCGGCAACCGCCACCACCTCGCCCACCTCCAGGTCGTGCACCCCACCGACCTGCCCCGCTTCGCCGCGCTCGGCGCCATCGCCAACATCCAGCCGCTGTGGGCGGCGCACGAGCCGCAGATGGACGAGCTCACCATCCCGTTCCTCGGCGAGGAGCGGGCGGCCTGGCAGTACCCCTTCGGCTCGCTGCTGCGGTCGGGGGCGACCCTGGCGGCGGGCAGCGACTGGCCGGTCTCCAGCCCGAACCCGCTGGAGGGCGTCCACGTCGCCGTGAACCGGCGCGGCCCGGAGTCCCCCGACGGGAAGGTCTTCTACCCGGAGGAGCGCATCGACCCGGTCTCCGCGCTCGCCGCGTACACGGCCGGCACGGCGCACGTGAACGGCCACGACGACGCGGGCAGCCTGGTCGCCGGTCACCTCGCCGACCTCGTCGTCCTCGACCGGGACGTACTGGCCGCGCCGGTCGAGGAGATCGCCGAGGCCCGGGTCGAGCGCACGTACGTCGGCGGTCGGTTGGTGTACGAGGCCTGACCGGGCCCGCGGTCCGTACGGCTCCGCTCTCGCGCGTACGGCTCCTATCCCGGCCGTTCTCGCGCGTACGGCTCCTATCCCGGCCGTACGGAGGACGCCCGGACGTCGAGCCTGACCGGTACGAGCGCTCCGCCGGTCTCCCTCAGGCCCTGCTCCAGCACGGCGACGAGGTGGGCGATGCCCGCCTCGGCGACCGCGTCGGGGCGCAGGCTCAGCGTCGTCACCGGCGGCTGTGTGTGCAGGGCGGTCTCGTCCTCGCTGACGCAGACGAGGAGGAGGTCGCCGGGGACCCGGTAGCCGTGGCGGCGGGCCGCGTCGAGGACGAGCGGCGGGCTGGCCTCGGCCACCACCAGGAGGGCGTCGGGGCGGTCGGGGCCGGCCCCCAGGGCGGTCTCCACGGCCTGGATCACCGGTCCGTTGCCGGGCTCGGCGGCCCGTACGGACAGCACCGGCAGCCCGTGCGCGGCGCACCACGCCCGGTGCGCCGCGTCCACCTCGCGGTGGAAGCGGGTGGTGCTGTCCGGGACGACGAGGACGGGACGGCGGGCGCCTTGGGCGTGAAAGTGGTCCAGGGCCTGCCCGACGACGGCGGTCGCGTCGACGTCCACCCAGTGGGCGCCGGGACGGCCTTCCACGGACCGGTCGCTGAAGACCGGGATGCGGGCGGCCAGCAGGTCCTCGACGATCCGGTCGTCGGCGACGGGGTCGGCGACGACCACGGCGTCGAGGGGCAGCGCCGCCCACTCGCTCTGGAGCGAGCCGGCGGGCAGCAGCACCACCGCGTAGCCGCGCGCGAGCGCGGTGGCGGCGGTGGCCCCGGTGAGCCGGGCGAAGTACGGCGACTCCAGGAAGGTCCACGGGGTGTCGGCCAGTTCGCCGACCACGTAGCCGATCAGCCGGGCCCGTCCCGCGCGCAGTTGGCGCGCGGTGGCGTTGGGCCGGTAGCCCATGCGGCGCGCGGTCTCGCGGGCCTTCTCCCGCACCTCGGGGGAGAGCCGGCCGGTGCCGTTGAGGGCCGCCGACACGGTGGTCTTGGAGAGGCCCGCCTCGCGGGCGACGTCGACGAGGCGGACGCGCGGAGTGGCCGGTCCGGCCGGTCCGGCCACTCCGGCCGCCCGGCCGGGGCCGTGCCGACGGTCACCGGCGCCACCCCGCCCCGGGACCGTCGCACCGCGCTCCGGGGCTGCTCCGTCATGCTCTGAGGCTTCGGTCATGGTGCCGATGCTGCCATCCCTCTGACCTTTGGAAAACCGTTCCCGCAAAGTTGCCGGAGCTCTTGTGCGGGAACGTTCCCGCATCAATACTCGCTCCATCCCCCAGCGCCCGTCACTACACCCGTAAAGGGGTGGGTCTGCATGCGCACGCCCAGATTCATCGCACTCGCCTGTACCGCCGCCGTCGCGGCCTCCCTCACCGCCTGCTCCGGTGCCACACAGCCGCGGCAGGGCACCGGCGGATCCGACTTCGCGGTCTCCCCCACCTCGCCGGCCGCCAAGGGTCCGCTCGATTCCTTCACGTGGTCGCTGTACGCCGAGCCGTACACCCTCGACTACGCCCTGGCGTACGACTACCCGCCGAACACCGTCCTCGCCAACGTCTGCGAGCAGCTGCTGCGGGTCACCCCCGACCTCAGGATCGAGCCCGGTCTCGCGGTGAAGTGGGCGCGGCCCGACCCGCGCACCCTCGTCTACACCCTGCGGCCGGGCGTGCGGTTCCACGACGGCACCGTGATGACCGCGGACGACGTCGTCGCCTCCCTCAAGCGGCAGATGGACCCGGCCACCGGCTCCCCGTGGGGCTCCGCCTTCAAGACGGTCGACACGATCGAGAAGACCGGCCCGCTGGAGGTGACCATCCGGCTGGGCAAGGCCGACGCGCTCTTCCACGAGCTGCTCGCCGCCTCCCCCGGCACGGTCGTCAGCGCCGCCTCCCTCGCGAAGGAGGGCAAGGAGTACGGCACCCCCGGCGGCGGGCTGAACTGCACCGGCCCCTACTCCCTGGAGAAGTGGGCGCAGGGCGACAGCATCACGCTGAAGAAGCACGCGGACTACTGGGACAGGAAGCTCGCCCCGAAGTCGGAGTCGGTGAAGTTCACCTTCGTCGAGGACCCCGCGGCCCGCGCCAACGCCTTCCTCTCCGGCACGGCCGACGGCGGCTACCTGGTGCCGTCCGCCTCCTTCGCCCAGCTCCGCGGCAGCGGCAAGGGCTCCCTCCTCTTCGGCCCCAACACCGCCGCCGCCAACCTCGCGGTCACGAGCTTCAAGGGCGCCCTCGCCGACCTGCGGGTCCGCAAGGCGCTGTCGATGGCGCTCGACCGGAAGAACATCGTGAAGGCCGCCGCCGGCGGAGTCGGCGTGCCCGCCAAGGCCCCCGCCGCGCGCGGCGCCTGGGCCCTCGCACCGGAGAAGACGGCCGCGCTCTTCGACACGCTGCCCGAGCCCGTGTACGACGTCGCCGCCGCGAAGAAGCTCGTCGAGGAGGCCGACGCCACCGGCAAGAAGGTCACCATCGCGACCAGTTCGCTGGCCCCCGAGATCAGCGTCGTCGCCAACGCCGTCCAGGCCGCCGGCCGCCAGATCGGCCTGGACGTCACGCTCCGGCCGGTCTCCCCCGACGCGTACAGCAACATCTTCGTGGACCCGGCCGCCCGCGACGGGCTGGACCTCGTCATCACCAACGGCTACGACAACACGCCGGACCCGCTGGAGTTCTACCAGTACCTGCGCACCGGGGACTTCGGCAACTACGGCGACTGGTCGAACGCCGAGTACGACCTCGCCTTCGACCGCGCCAACACCGAGTACGACCCCGCCAAGCGCGCCGAGCTGACCGCCGAGGTCCAGGAGATCGCGCTGCGCGAGCTGCCGGTCATCCCGGTCTACGAGGCGCCCTACTCGGTCTTCCTCGGCAAGCGGATCACGGGCGCGCCCACCGGCATCGCCCAGCTCTACTACCCGTGGGCCGCGACGATCGGGGCCGCGCAGTCATGACCCGCTTCCTCGTCGGCCGCGCCCTCGGCCTGGTGGCGGTGCTCTTCGTGACCTCGGTCGTCGTCTTCGGCACCGTCCACCTCGCCCCCGGCGACCCGGTCACCTTCCTGCTGCACGGCCGCCCCGCGACCCCCGAGGCCGTGGCGGCCCTGCGCGTCGAGCACCATCTGGACGACCCGCTGGCGGTCCAGTACGGCAAGTGGCTCGGGGGCGTCCTCACCGGCGACCTCGGCCGCTCCGCCCAGTACCACCAGGACGTCACCGCGCTCCTCGGTTCACGGCTCCCGGGCACCGCCCTCCTCGTCGGGTACGCGGCGCTGCTCGTCGCCGTCCTGGGCATCGGCGCCGGCGTCCTCGCCGCGCTGCGCCCCGGTCTCCTCGACAAGACGGTGCTCATCGGGACCGGCGTGGCCACCGCCACCCCGTCCTTCGTCACGGCGATCGCGCTCGTCTCGCTCTTCTCGGTGCGGCTCGGCTGGTTCCCGGGGCCGGGCGGCGGGGCCGCCGAGGGCTTCGGCCCCCGGCTCCACCAGCTGACCCTGCCGGCCCTGGCGCTCGCCCTCACCTTCGCGGGCCTGCTCGCCCGGGTCACCCGCTCCGCGATGCTCGACGAGCTGGGCCGCGAGCACGTCGAGGTGGCCCGGGCCCGGGGTGTCGCCGGCCGGGCCGTGGTCCGCCGGCACGTGCTGAGGAACGCGCTGGGCCCGGTCGTCACCGTCGGCGGCACCATGCTCGCCGGCCTGCTGATCAGCACCGCCATCGTGGAGACCGCCTTCGACGTGCCCGGGCTCGGCTCGCTGCTCGTGCAGTCGGTCACCTCCCAGGACTTCGCGGTCGTCCAGGCGGTCACCCTGCTGAGCGTGGCGGCCTTCGTCCTCGTCAACCTCGCGGTCGACCTCCTCGCGCCGCTCATCGACCCCCGTCTCTCCCCCGGGGAAGGCTCCTCATGACCACCACCCTCACCACGGTGCCGTACCGCAGGCCGGGCCTGCGGAGGCTGCGCCTGCTCGGGCAGGGTCCGCTGTTCACGGCCTCGGTCGCGGTGCTCGCCGCGCTCGTCCTCGTCGCCGTGTTCGCGCCGCTGCTCGCCCCGTACGGCCCCGAGGCCCTGGACCTGGGCGCGAGCCTGGTCGGCACCTCCGGCGACCACCTCCTCGGCACCGACCAGTCCGGACGCGACGTCCTGTCCCGGCTGCTCCACGGCGCCCGCACCGGCCTCCTCGGACCGCTCCTCGTCGTCGCCGTCTCCACCCTGCTCGGCACCCTGCTCGGCGTGGTGGCGGCCTGGCGCGGCGGCTGGACCGACACGCTCCTCTCCCGGGCGATGGACCTGGTGTTCTCCGTCCCCGGGCTGATGCTGGCGATCCTGCTGGTCGCGGTCACCGGCCCGGGCATGACCGCGCCGGTGATCGCCATGGCCGTCGCGTACACCCCGTACGTGGGGCGGCTGGTGCGCGGCATCGCCCGGCAGGAGAAGGCGCGGCCGTACATCGAGGCGTACGTGGTGCAGGGCTGGTCCGGCTGGACGGTCTGCGTCCGGCACCTGCTGCCCAACATCGCGCCGACGGTCTTCGCGCAGTCGGCGATGAACTTCGGCTACGCGCTGATGGACCTGGCGGCCCTGTCGTTCCTCGGCTTCGGCGTCCAGCCGCCGACCGCCGACTGGGGCGCCATGATCAACGAGGGCCAGGGCGCCGTCCTCCAGGGCGCGATGCTGCCGGCGCTCGCGCCGTCCGTGTGCGTCGTGCTCGCGGTGGTCGCCTTCGGCATCGTCGGCGAGGGCCTCGCCGACCGCATCGCCCGTCGGGAGAAGTGAACCCCATGACCCACCAGACACCCCCTCCCGTCCTGGAGATCGACCGCCTCGGACTGCGGCTCCCCGGCGACCGGGCCGCCCGCCCCCTCCTCGACGGCGTCAGCCTGACCGTGCGCGCCGGGGAGACCGTCGGCCTGGTCGGCGAGTCCGGCTCCGGCAAGTCCGTCGCCTGCCGCAGCGTCCTCGGCCTGCTGCCGCGCGGCTCCCGCACCACCGGCGAGGTCCGCGTCGCGGGCCGGTCCGTGCTGACCATGGGCAAGGCGGAGCTGGCCGCGCTGCGGGCCCGCGAGGTCGCGATGGTCTTCCAGGACCCGCGCGCCTCCGTCAACCCGCTGCGCCGCGTCGGCGACTTCCTCACCGAGGGGCTGCGGGCCGCCGGCGTCCCGGCCGCCAAGGCCACCGCCCGCGCCGAGGAACTCCTCGCCGCGGTCGGCATCCGCGACCCGCGCGGGGCGCTGCGCCGCCACCCGCACCAGTTCTCCGGCGGCATGCTCCAGCGGGTCGTCATCGCCGCCGCGCTCGCCGCCGAGCCGGCGCTCCTCGTCGCCGACGAGCCGACCACCGCGCTGGACGTCACCACCCAGGCCGAGGTCATCTCGATCCTCGCCCGGCTGCGGGCCGAGCGCGGCACCGGCATGCTCTTCGTCACCCACGACCTGGAGCTGGCCTCGGCGATCTGCGACCGGGTGTACGTGATGTACGCGGGCCGGATCGTGGAGACCCGGTCCACCGACGAACTGTTCGACCACCCCCGCCACCCGTACACCGCCGGGCTGCTCGCCTGCACCCCGCGGATCGAGGCCGGCGCACCCGCGCCCTGGCCGATCCCGGGCCGCCCGGTGTCCCTGGCGGAGGCCCCGCCGGGCTGCGCCTTCGCCGCCCGCTGCGCGCACGCGGTGGCGCGGTGCACGGAGGAGAAGCCCGAACTCGCACGCCACGGCGAGGGATTCGCCGCGTGCCTCCGCGCCGACGAAGGGATCACGCTGTGACGATGGCGACGGAGAAGGGCCTCGTCGTCGAGGGCCTGCGGAAGCGGTACGGCGACCATCCGGCGGTGGACGGCGTGTCGTTCACGCTTCCGGCGGGAGGGTCGCTGGCGATCGTCGGCGAGTCCGGCAGCGGCAAGACGACCACGGTCCGGATGCTGGTCGGCCTGGAGCGGGCCGACGGCGGCACGGTCCGCCTCGACGGCCGGGACCGTTCGGCCCGCGCGAGGGGACGGGCCGAACGGCTCGCCCGGGCGCGGGAGATCCAGATGGTCTTCCAGGACCCGTACCTCTCGCTGGACCCCCGGATCCCGGTGAGCGGCTGCCTCGACGAGGTGCTGCGCCTGCACACCTCCCTGGACGCCGGTGCCCGCGAGGCCCGGGTCGCGGACCTCCTCGACCGGGTCGGGCTCGGCTCCCGGGAGGCCGCCGCGCTGCCGCGCGGGCTCTCCGGCGGCCAGCGCCAGCGCGTGGCGATCGCCCGGGCGCTGGCGGTCGAGCCCCGGGTGCTGGTCCTCGACGAGGCGGTCGCCGCGCTCGACGTGTCGATCCAGGCGCAGATCCTGGAGCTGCTCCGGGAGATCCGCCGCGAGGCCGGCATCGGCTACCTCTTCGTCACCCACGACCTGGCGGTGGTGCGGCACGTCGCGGACGACGTGCTCGTCCTCAAGTCGGGCCGGGTGGTGGAGGCCGGTCCGGTGGACCAGGTCCTCGGCGCCCCCGAACACCCCTACACCCGGCTCCTGTTGACCTCGGTGCCGCGCCGGGGATGGGACCCGGCGGGCGCCACGGGCCGCCCCTGAGGCTCGTGGTGCCGCCGGGGGGGGGGCCCCCCCCCCGGGCGGCCCCCGGGGCGCGCGCGGGGGGGGGGCGCAGGGGGCCCCCGCGGGGCGGCAGCCGCGGGGGGGGGCCACCACCCCCCGGCCCCCCCCCGGGGGCCGGGGGGGCGGCGGGGGGGCCCCCCCACGACCGGGCGACCGCGGGGGCATCGCGGTCGGGCGATCGCAGGGCACCGCGGTCGGGCGATCGCCGAGGGGGCGGCACCACGACCGGGCGGCCGCCGAGGGAGGGGGCACCGCGCCGCGACCGGCCCGCGCCACCCCCGCCCGACTCACTCCGCCGGACCCGCCACCGTCTCGATGGGCGGGAGTGGCCGCGCCGGCTCCGGGCGGGTCGCGGCGGCCAGCTCCTCCGGCGGTTCCGCCCCGTCCACCACCGCTTCGACGTACGCCTTCGCCTCGCGCGGGCCGAGCCGGGGCGCCCGTCGGCGCAGCCGGCCCATCGCGGCCACCACGCCCTGGGAGCGGGCGAGTTCGCGCACCTCGGCGGCGAGCGGGTCGGGCAGCCGGACGCCCCGGACCTCGGTGAGGTACTGCTCCTCCCAGCCCTCGTCGTCCCACCGGACCGCGGGGATCCAGTGGAGGCTCCCGTCGTCCCGGTCCACCAGGTAGTGGCCGCCGACGAAGCTGCCGCGCGGGCCGTCGCCCCGGGCCTGCTCCGCCGAGCGCCAGAAGACGAGCCAGCCGACCCCCCGCTCCTCCACGTGGTACACGTCGGGCGTCGGCGGGGGGCCCTCCCACGGCCACGTCGGCAGGTTCCGGGCGAGGAAGGACCCGACGAGCGCGACGGCGCGTTCCCTGGAGATCACCGCCCCATCATCCCGCACCGGTCACGCGGTGCAGCACGGCCCGGACGGCGCGGGCGACGGCGGCCCGGGACGCGTCCGTGCGGTCGAAGGCCTCGAAGCCGTGCCGTCCCTGAGGCACGTCGACGATCTCGACGTCCGTCCCGTGCTTCCCGGCGGCGGCGAGGAACTCCTCCACCGTCGCCGTGAACGCGGGGTGTTCGAGGCCGGCGCGGACGAGGACCACCGGCAGCGGGCTGGCACCGGCGAGCGCGGCCACCGGGCGGAAGCGGGCCTCGACGGTCTCCCAGCCGGGCGGCGCGGCGAGGACGGGGTAGGAGAGGGCGAGGCAGCGCAGCCACGGCGGGGGCGCGGCGAGCCAGTCGGCGGAGAGGAGACCGCCGCCGGAGAAGATCCAGAGCGCGATCCGGTCCGGGTCGACGCGGGGGTGGGCACGGAGCCGGTCGACCGCCTCGGCCAGGTCGTCGGCGGCGCGGGCGTAGTCGGTCAGGGCGTGCAGCCGGTGGTCGACGGTGGCGCCGACGACGCCGTGGCCGGCGAGGTGGCGGGCGTAGCCCCGGTAGAAGGGGGTGTCGCGCGGGGTGGGCGCGCGGTCGGCGTCGACCGGGCCGCCGTGGACGAGGAGGACGGCCGGGCGGCGCCCCTCGGCGTCCGGCGGGTACACGTCGAGGCGGCCGTGCCGCTCGTACGGGAGTTCCGGCACGTCCAGCAGGAACTCCACGTCCTCGTAGGAGGGTTGGTCGTCCGCGAGGGTGAGCCGCCGCCCCTCCCCCGCGAGGGCGCGCAGGAGGAGGTCGGCGAGTTCGGCCGGGTGCGAGAGCATCGGCCAGTGACCGGCGGGGAGTTCGAAGAACGCGAAGCCGGGACCGGCCAGCTTCCGCAGGCGCGGCGGGCCCGTGCGGACGAGCATCTCCACCACGTCGATCCCCGGCCCGTCGGCCGTGCACATCACCGCGGCCGACGGCACCCGGTCCACGTCGCCGCCGAGCCGCAGCGGTTCGGTGAGGGTGCGGGCGGGCTGCGGCACCGCGAGCCGGTCCAGCCGGTCGAGGTCCGCGCCGGAGAGCCCGTCGAGGCTGCCCCAGCGCGCCCACTCCCCGCCCCTGGGCGGCGGGAGCGGCGTCGCGTCGCGGCCGAGCCGGTCGCGGACGGCCTCGTCGCGGACGAGGAGCAGGGCCGGGTCGCCGTCCGAGGGGAGCCCGGCGGCCACGTGCACGATCCGGGCGACCCGGTCGGGCCGCCGGTCGGCGGCGGCGAGCACGGGGTGGATGCCGTAGTCGTGCCCGACGAGGACGACCTCCGGATCGCCGATCCGGTCGAGGAGTCCGGTCAGCTCCTCCACGTGCGTGCCGAGTCCGGCGTCCCGGTCCCCGTCCAGGGTCACCGGGTGCGCCTCGGCGCCCGCCGCCCGCAGTCGTTCCGCGACCCCGTCCCACACCCACCCGCCGGTGAACGCGCCGCCCACCAGAACGAACGTCGTCATCGCCGCCTCCTCGCGTCTCGTGACCCCAACGGCCTCCGGCAGACTAGGAACTCCCCCTGGGGGAGATTCCACCCCGGACGCGGAGGGCCGGGGCCGGCGGCGGGAGGTGCGGGGTGACGGACGCGGGCGACGGGACGTGGAGCATCGGCGAGCTGGCCGGACGGGCCGGGGTGACGGTGAAGACCGTGCGGTACTACTCCGAGCGCGGGCTGCTGCCGGAGGCCGGACGCAGTGGCGGCGGGCACCGGCGGTACGGGCCCGGGGCCCTGGTCCGGCTGCGGGAGATCCGTTCGCTGCGCGCCCTGGGCCTCGGGGTGCCCGCGGTGGCGCGGGCGCTGGAGGACGACGGCCGGCTGGCGGACGTGGTCGCCGGGGAGCTGCGGGACGTGGCGCGCGAGCGGGCGGCCCTGGCGTGGCGGGAGACGTCGCTGCGGCTGCTCGCGGAGTGCGACGGGGCGGAACGGGCCGAGCTGCTTCCCCTGCTGGGCGCTTCGGCGCTGCCGCCGGAGACGGACGCGGTGGTCCGCTTCTGGCGGCGGTCGTTGCCCGTGCGGCTGCCATCAGCGCTGGTGGCCCGGGTGCTCGACGAGGTGGTGCCGGTACCGCCGGACGACCCGTCCCCCGGCCAGGTGCGGGCCTTCGCCCTGCTGCACGGCCTGGTCTCGGACCCCCGGCCCGCGCGGGCTCCGGGGCCGCCGCTGCGGGGCGAGCGGTACCGGGCGGCGGTCCTGTACGAGGGGTTGGAAGAGGCGTACGACCTGGCGGGCGCGGAGGTGCTGGCCGGTCGGCCGCCCGGCGGCCGCGGTGTCCTGGACTGCTTCGCCGGCGCGTACGCGCGGGCCCTGGGGGAGCCCGACTCCCCCACCTTCCGCCGGCGTCTCGTCGAGCTGCTCGGCCGGGAGGAGACGACGGTGATGGCGCGCTACTGGAAGCTGGCCGTCCCGCTCCTGCCGCCGGAGCGCCCGCCCCTCGGTCTGCTCCACCACCACCTCACGGAGGCGCTGGCGGAGCTCCCCGCGGCAGCCTGACGGGAGCGCGCCCCGGGGTGTTCGGATGGTGGGCGCCCGACCGTCCGCCTGCTGGGCGCGGTGGTGGCGGATCTCCGCCCCGCCTCCACGTACCCGCAGGTCAGAGCGGTACGCAGCGGGCTTCCGGTGGCGCAATACTGCGGCAACACCACAGGGGCCGCGCCCCGGTTACGTTCCCTGCCATGCCCGCCGAACGCACCCCCGCCGCCCTCCCGGTCGCCGCCGCCCGCCGCCGCCGGCTGCGCGCGGACCGGGCCCGGCAGCTCGCCGACCTGCTGCGGCACCAGATCCTGACCGGCGCCTTCCCCCGGGGAGTGCTGCCGCTGGAGGACGTGCTCGCGGCCGATCACCACGCCAGCAGGAACACCGTCCGGCAGGCCCTCGACCTGCTGCGCGGCGAGGGCCTGGTGGAGCGCCAGCCCGGCGTCGGGACGGTCGTCGTCGGCGAGAAGTTCCCGCACGGCCTGGACCGGCTCCAGGGCCTCGCCGAGACCCTGCGCGAGCACGGCACGGTCACCAACGAGGTGCGGAACCTGGGCCCGGTGCGGGCGCCCGGCCCGGTGGCCCACCGGCTCGGCCTGCCGGACGGTGTCGACGTGCTGTGCGTGGAGCGGCTGCGACGGCTGGGCGGACTGCCGCTCTCGCTCGACCTGTCGTACCTGCCGATGGACGTCGGCGGCGAACTCCTCGGCTGCGACCTGGAGAACACGGACGTGTTCCGGCTCCTGGAGCAGTCGACCGGCGGGCCGCTCGGCCACGCCGACATCACCCTGGAGGCGGTGAACGCCGACGCGCACGCGGCGGCCGTGCTCCAGGCCCCCCGCGGCGCGGCCCTGCTGCTGCTGGAACGGCTCACCCACCTGCCGTGCGGCCGGCCGGTGGACCTGGAGTTCATCCGCTTCCGCGGCGACCGGATCACCATGAGCGGCGTCCTGCGCCGCTCCCTCTGACAGCCCCTCCCCCTCTCCTTGGAGCCCTCGATGCCCCTCGTGCCCCAGCGCGCCGACGTGCCCGTGACGATCGACGAGTCCCGCTGCATCGACGGCTGCACCCTCTGCGTCGACATGTGTCCGCTGGACTCGCTCGCGATCCGCGAGGAGGACGGCAAGGCGTACATGCACGTGGACGAGTGCTGGTACTGCGGCCCGTGCGCCGCCCGCTGCCCCACCGGCGCGGTGACCGTCAACATGCCCTACCTGCTCCGGTGAAAGGCCGAACCCCCATGTCCGGAAAGAGAATCACCCGCCTCGGGCTGCCCCTCGCGCTGCTGCTGCTCCCGCTCGCCACCGGCTGCGGCGGCCCGGCGGGCGCGGACGACGAGGCCGGCGGGACCGTGACGGTGACCGTCGGCTACCAGTCGAAGACCATCAACACGGTGACCGCCGGCACGCTGCTGCGCTCGCTCGGCTACTTCGAGGAGGAGCTGGCGGCCCAGGGCCGGCGGGACGGCGTCGGCTACCGGGTCCAGTGGCAGGACTACGCGACGGGCGCGCCGATCACGGCCCAGATGACGGCCGGGAAGATCGACATCGGGTCGATGGGCGACTTCCCGCTGCTCCTGAACGCGGCCCGGGGACGGCAGCTGAAGGAGCCCACACGCCTGGTCTCGGTGACCGGTTACAACCTTCGCGGCGGCCTCAACACCGTGGTCACCGCTCCGGGTTCACCGCTGCGGACCCTCGCGGACCTGAAGGGGAAGCGGGTGTCGACGAGTGTCGGCTCCGCCGCCGACGGCACCCTCGTCCGGGCGCTCCGCCGGGCCGGGCTCGACCCGGCGAAGGACATCAGCAAGCTCAACCAGCAGCCCAGCGTGGGCGCTTCGGCGCTCGCGGGCGGCAGCGTCGACGCCCTGTCCCAGTTCGTCGCCTGGCCGGGGCTGCTCGCCTTCCAGGGCAAGGCGGAGGCGCTGTACGACGGGGCGGAGCTGGACCTGCCCACCTTCCACGGGGTCACCGTCCGCGAGGAGTTCGCCCGCGAGCGGCCCGGGGTCCTCGACGCCTTCCTGCGGGCGCAGCGGCGGGCCACCGACCGGCTGCGGTCCGCGCCGGTGGCGTCGGCGGAGTCGGTGGCGAAGGAGACGGGACTGCCCGCGGAGGTCGTGTACCTCTACAACGGCGCCCAGGGCGTCGCGACCTTCGACCCCGAGCTGCGGCCCGAGCTGCTGGCCGCGCTCAAGGAGGACGTGCCGGTGCTGCGGGAGGCCGGCCTGGTGAAGGACGTCGACGTGGACGCCTTCGTCGACCCCGCCCCGCTGAAGCGCGCGGTCAGCGCCGCGGGATACCCGAAGGCGGGCCCGGCGAAGGCGGAGCTGTGGCTGCGCGGCGAGGCGAGGACCCGGTCCTTCGGCACCGCCGGGGAGCTGCTGGAGGCGGTCGCGGCGGCCCCGGCGGGCTCGGTGCGGGCGGCGTACGTGCCGGACGCGGCGACCGGGACCCCCTGGTTCGCAGACCGGGCGGTGTGGGTCGCGGACGGCGGGCGGTGGCGGGCGTTCGTGACGCGCGCGGCCGCCGGGCGGTGGCTCGCGGCGCATCCGGGTGCCCGGATCGTGGCGTACGCGGACGCGGTACGGGCGGCGGGCTCGTGAGCGCGGCCACGACGGCGGGGCGCCGGCTGGTCCGGGCGGGCGCGCTGGCCGCCGCGCTCGGCGCGTGGCAGCTGCTGACCGCGTACGACGTGAACCTGTGGCTGCGGTTCGAGCAGTTCCCGACGGTCGGGGAGGTCGCCTCGGCGCTCGCCGACCGGGTCGGCACGGCCGCCTACTGGCAGGACCTCGGGCACAGTCTGCGCCGGATCGTCACCGGCTTCCTGCTGGCGGCGGTCCTCGGCGTGGCCGCCGGAACGGCGATCGCCCGCTCGCGCTGGGCGGCCGACCTCCTGGGCCCGCTGGTGGAGGTGGTGCGCCCCGTCCCGGCGATCGCCCTGGTGCCGGTGGCGATCCTGCTGCTGCCGACGAACGAGCAGGGCATCGTCTTCATCACCTGCGCCGCCGCGTTCTTCCCGATCCTGGTGTCGACCCGGCACGCGGTGCGGGCGCTGAGCCCGGTGTGGGAGGAGGCCGTCCTCACCCTGGGCGGCGGACGGGCCCGGGTGCTGTGGTCGGTGGTCCTGCCGGGCGCCCTGCCCGGGGTGTTCGGCGGCCTGTCGGTCGGGATCGGCGTGGCGTGGATCTGTGTGATCTCCGCCGAGATGATCTCCGGTGAGTACGGCGTCGGCTACCGCACCTGGCAGGACTACACGGTCGTCGACTACCCGGGCGTCTTCGTCGGCATGGCCACCATCGGCGCGCTGGGCCTGCTGACCTCGACGGTGGTGGAGCTGACCGGCCGCCGGGTGACCTCCTGGCTGCCGCACGCCACCGCCGGTGCCCCCACGGGGCGTCCGGCCCCGCCCGCCTCCCCGACCCCGCCCGCTTCCGTACCCCCGACCGCCTCCCCGGCCCCGTCGGACGCCGCGGCTCCCGCCTCCGCGCCGAGGGAGACCCCCGCGTCCGGTCAGGACCCCGCACCCGAGAAGGAGCCCGTCGCATGAGCGCCCCGACGACCTCGCCCGCTCCCCCGCCCGGCGCGGCCGGGCGCGCGCGCCCCGAACCCTCCGACGGCGCCGAGCTGGCCCTGGAGGCGGCCGTGCTCGGGCACCCGGACGGGGCCGCGCCGGTCGGCCCGCTGGACCTGCGGGTCGCGCCCGGCGAGGTGCTGACCGTCGTCGGGCCGTCCGGCTGCGGCAAGACGACCCTGCTGCGCACCCTCGCCGGGCTGTTGCCGCCGCTGGCGGGCGGTGTCGTACAGGACGGGGCGCCGGTCCTGCGCCCCGGCGCCGACCGGGCGCTGGTCTTCCAGCACGACGCGCTGCTGCCGTGGCGATCGGTGCGCGCCAACGTCGAACTGCCCCTGGCCATCCGGGGCGTGGACCGGGCCGCCCGGCGGCGGTCCGCCGGGGAGTGGCTGGACCGGGTGGGCCTCGCCGGTCACGCGGCGAAGTGGCCGCACCAGCTGTCCGGCGGACAGCGCCAGCGGGTGCAGCTGGCCCGGGCGCTGGCGGGCCGTCCGCGCGCGGTGCTGATGGACGAGCCCTTCGGCGCGCTGGACGCGCACACCAGGACCGGGATGCAGGACCTGCTCGCCGACATCCTGCGCGGCACGGGCGCGACCGTCGTCTTCGTGACCCACGACGTGGACGAGGCCGTCCACCTGGGCGACCGGATCGCCCTGCTGCCGTCGGGCGAACTGCTCGACGTCCCGCATCCCCGGGACCGCGCGGCCAGGGACGCTCCGCGGACCCGTCAGCTGCGCGGCCGCGTCCTCGACTCCCTCTGAACCCCCCTCGCACTCCCCCTGCCGGAAAGGCCCGTCGTGACCTCCCCCCTGACCACCGCGCCCGCCCTCGACGAGGCGGTCGAGCTCTCCTGCGACGTGCTCGTCGTCGGCGGCGGCACCGCCGGCACGATGGCGGCGCTGACCGCCGCCGGCCGCGGCGCCGACGTCCTCCTCCTGGAGAAGGCGCACGTCCGGCACTCCGGCGCGCTCGCCATGGGCATGGACGGGGTGAACAACGCGGTGATCCCGGGCCGGGCCGATCCCGACGACTACGTCGCCGAGATCACCCGCGCCAACGACGGCCTCGTCGACCAGTCGACGGTCCGTCAGACGGCCGTGCGGGGGTACGACATGGTGCGGCGCCTGGAGTCGTACGGCGTGAAGTTCGAGAAGGACGAGCACGGCGAGTACGCCGTCCGGCAGGTGCACCGCTCGGGGTCGTACGTGCTGCCGATGCCCGAGGGCAAGGACGTGAAGAAGGTCCTGTACCGGCAGCTGCGGCGGCGCGAGATGCGGGAGCGGATCCGGATCGAGAACCGCGTGATGCCGGTCCGGGTCCTCACCCACCCGGAGGACGGACGGGCCGTCGGCATCGCCGGACTCCACACCCGCACCGGGGAGTTCGTGGTCGTCCGGGCGGGCGCGGTGATCCTCGCCACGGGCGCCTGCGGCCGGCTCGGGCTGCCGGCCTCGGGGTACCTCTACGGCACGTACGAGAACCCCACGAACGCCGGTGACGGCTACGCGATGGCGTACCACGCGGGCGCCGCGCTCACCGGCATCGAGTGCTTCCAGATCAACCCGCTGATCAAGGACTACAACGGCCCGGCCTGCGCCTACGTGGCCAACCCCTTCGGCGGCTACCAGGTGAACCGGCACGGCGAGCGGTTCGTCGAGTCGGACTACTGGTCGGGGCACATGATGGCCGAGTTCGCGGCCGAACTCGCCTCCGACCGGGCACCGGTGTACCTGAAGCTGAGCCATCTGCCGGAGGAGACGATCGACGCGGTCGAGTCGATCCTCCACTCCACGGAGCGGCCCACCCGGGGCACCTTCCACGCCAACCGGGGGCACGACTACCGCACCCACGACATCGAGATGCACATCTCCGAGATCGGCCTGTGCGGCGGGCACTCGGCCTCCGGGGTCCGGGTCGACGCGCACGCCCGCACCACGGTGCCGCGGCTCTACGCGGCCGGTGACCTGGCCTGCGTCCCGCACAACTACATGATCGGCGCGTTCGTCTACGGCGACCTCGCGGGCGAGGACGCGGCGCGGTACCGCGCGTACGAGGGCGAGCTGGACCGGGCGCAGCTGGAGGCGGCGCACGAGCTGGTCTACCGGCCGCTGCGGAACCCGGACGGGCCGCCGCAGCCGCAGGTCGAGTACAAGCTCCGCCGGTTCGTGAACGACTACGTGGCACCGCCGAAGTCCGGGGCGAAGCTCTCCCTGGCCGTCGAGGCGTTCGAGCGGATGGCGGCGGAGCTGGCGGGGATGGGCGGGCGGACGCCGCACGAGCTGATGCGCTGCGCGGAGGTGTCGTTCATCCGGGACTGCGCGGAGATGGCCGCCCGCGCCTCGCTGGCCAGGACGGAGTCCCGCTGGGGGCTGTACCACGAGCGGCTGGACCACCCGGAGCGGGACGACGACGCGTGGCTGTACCACCTGGACCTGCGCAAGTCGGCGCGCGGGGCGATGGAGTTCACGGCGCGTCCGGTGGAGCCGTACGTGGTGCCGGTGCCGGAGTACGCCCCGCCGGCCGGCCCGGAGCGGCCGCTGGGCGAGGTGGCGCTGGTCCCGGTGGCGACGGCGGGTCCGCGCGAGGCGGCGCCGACGGCCCGGCCCGCCGGGGAACCGGACCGGGAGTCCGCCCCGGCCGCGTCCACCGGCCCGAACCCCCGGCTGCTGCGGCTCCTCGCACTCGTCGAGGAGGCACCCGAACTCGCGGCACTGGAGCCTTATCTGATCGATGATCAGGCCGAGGTGCGGGCGGCCGCCGTCGCCGCCCTGGCGGAGACCGCGCCCGCCGGGACGGGTCCGGCGCTGGCGGCCCGGCTGCGGGACGGCGACGCGGCGGTGCGGGCGGCCGCCGTCGCGGCCCTGCGCGAGCTGGCGGAGGTGCTCGTCGCCGACGGGGAGTTCGGCGCCGGCCTGCGGGCCGCCCTGGAGACCCCGGATCCGGCCGTGCGGGCGGCGGCGGTCGAGGTGCTGCGCTCCCGCCGGCTCGGCGACGCCGGGGTGTACACGGCGGCGCTCGCCGACACGGCGGTGGAGGTACGGATCCAGGCGGTGCGGGCGCTGGTGTCCGTGGACGCGGTCACCGCGCTGGCGGCCGCCGTGGCCGATCCGGCCCGTGAGGTGCGGGTGGCGGTGGCGAAGGGGCTGGCGGCCGTCTCCGTACCGGCGTCCGGCCCGCTGGTGCCGCTGCTCGGCGATCCCGATCCGCTGGTGCGGGGAGCGGCGTTCGGGGCGCTGGCCGCGGCCGGCTGCCCGCCGCCGCTGGCGGAGCGGGCGGTGGCCGCGCTGGACGATCCGGCGTGGCAGGTGCGGGCGGGTGCGGCGGCGGCGCTGCGGGCCGCGGCGGTGGAGCGGGCGGTCCCGGCCCTGGCGAAGGGGCTCGCGGACCGGAACGCGGATGTGCGCAAGGCGGCCGTGCTCGCGCTCCTCGGGCACGTCCCGGCGCCGGAGGCGCGGGCCGCGCTGGCGACGGCGGCGGCCGACCCGGACGCCGACGTGCGGGCGTACGCGGCCCGGGGGCTCGCACCGGCGGCTCCCTGACGCCCCCCGGGCGGGGGGCCGGCCGGGTGAAGCGGGGTGTGCGGGGCGCCGGGCCGGGGAAGGCGCGCGGGGTGGCGTCCGGCCGGCGGACGCTCGGTCGAGGAGGTGGTCCGGTGACGGGGCCGACGACGGCACAGGCGCTGGGCGCGCCGTGCTGGCTGAGTCTGGCGGCGCGGGATCTGGGCGCGTCGGAGCGGTTCTACGGCGCGGTGCTGGGCTGGACGTTCCGCCCGGGCGGGCTGGAGGCGGACCCGGCGTACGCGGTGGGTGAGCGGGACGGGGTGCCCGTCGCGGGGATCGCCGCGCTCGCGGCGGAGATGGCCGTACCGGTGGCGTGGACGGTGTTCTTCGCGGTGGAGGACGCGGACGCGGCGGTGGCCCGGATCCGGGAGCGGGGCGGCACGGTGGGCGTGGGACCGGTGGCGTATCCGCCGCAGGGGCGCGCGGCGCTGGCCACGGACCGGGACGGGGCGGCGTTCGGGGTGTGGGAGGGCAGGCTGGTGTCACGCTGGCACGTCGGCGAGCAGGGGGCCCCGGCGTGGGTGGAGCTGCACACCAGGGACGCGTTCGACGCGGCCGTCTTCTACGGCGGGGTGCTGCGCTGGGCGGAGGAGGTGCCGGGCTGCTGCGAGACCTCGTACGAGGAGGACCGGGTGGTGCTGCGCCGGGCGGGGGTGCCGGTGGGCCGCCTCGACAGCGGACCGGTGGAGGCGGCCTCGCCCCGGCCGCAGCTGCGGCCGCGCTGGCTGGTGCGGTTCCGGGTGCCGGACCTGGCGGCCTCGGTGGCGGCGGTGACGGAGCACGGCGGTTCGGTGGTGCCGGGCGGCGAGTGGGGCGGCGCCCGCGAGCCGGAGCCGCGCGAGGCCGGGCGCCGGGTGGTGGTGCGCGATCCGGACGGCGCGCTGTTCACGCTGGAGGCGGACGGGACGCGGTGAGCGGTACGGGTACGGGACCGGCGGTCCCGTACCCGTAC
>NZ_JBHTST010000080.1:0-36821 GCF_042794995.1 Streptomyces sp. NPDC056503 | reverse complement strand
GCCGCACTCCCGGTGGAGTGCGGCGCGCCGTTCCGTCGCGGTCGTTCAGCCCTTGCGCACGGAGCGGAGGGCGCCGGTCGCCGGCTCGACCGGCTCGTCCCGGGCCTCGGCCCAGAGCGAGCGCACGTGGCCGAGGTGGCGCATCATGCACGCCTCGGCGCCCGCCCGGTCCCCGGCGATCATGAGGTCGAGCAGCTCGACGTGCTCCTCGGCGGAGCTGACCAGCTTGCCCGCCTCGTCGAGCCCCGTCAGGCCGTAGAGCCGGGACCGCTTGCGCAGGTCGCTCACGGTCTCCACCAGCCGGTCGTTGCCGCCCAGGCCGAGCAGGGTGAGGTGGAACTGCCGGTCCGCCTCCAGGTAGCCGATGAGGTTGTGCTCGCGGGCGTTGACGACGATCTCCTCCGCCAGCGGGCGCAGCGCCTCCAGCTGCTCGGTCGTCGCGGTCTCGGTGACCCGGCCGACCGTGGGCACCTCGATGAGCATCCGCAGCTCGGTGCACTGGTCGAGCTCGCGCTCGCTGACCTCGGTGATCCGGAAGCCCTTGTTGCGGACCGGCTCGACGAGGCCCTCGCGGGCCAGGTCGAGCATGGCCTCGCGGACCGGGGTGGCGGACACCCCGAGTTCGGCCGCGAGGCCGGGGGCCGAGTAGACGGTGCCCGGCTTCAGCTCCCCGGCCGTGAGCGCCGCGCGCAGCGCGTGGCCCACCTGGTCGCGAAGCCGCTCCTGGGCCTTGATGAGACTGTGCTGCTTCAGGTCACCCACGCCGTTCCTCCGAGAATCCGCAGGCGCCCAGCGTACAATGTCACGTTGCTCAGCCGCTGGCCGCCCGGTGGACCGCGACGGCCACGGCGAGATCCTGCCAGGCCATCCCCACACTCTTGAAGAGGCGGGGGGCGGGTCCCGGCGCCGGCAGGGCCGGGCCCCGGACGAGGTCGGCGAGCGTGCCGGTGAGGTGTCCCGGCCCGATCGCCCCCTCCGCCTCGGGGATCAGCAGGTCACCGGCCTCGCGGAGGGCCGCCGACCGCGCCTCGACCCAGACCTCGGAGCGGCGCACGAGCGCGGTGTCGGTCTCGCGGGCGTCCGGCTCGTGCGAGCCGACCGCGACGACCACCGTCCCGGGCGCCACCCGCCGTCCGTCGAAGAGGGGTTCGCGCGCGGTGGTGCAGCAGACCACGAGATCCGCCTCCGCCACCTCCTCGGCGGTGCCGGTACGGCTCTCGGGGACGCCGATCCCCCGGGCGTACGCGGCGAGGGCGGCGGCCCGCCCCGGGTCACGGCCGACGACGGTGAGGGAGGCGAGCCCGCGCACCGCGAGGAGCGCGTCCACGTGCCCGTACGCCTGGGGTCCGGCCCCGAACAGGAGCACCCTCGCGGGCCGTTCCCCCGAGGTGAGGTGACGGACCGCCAGGGCCGAGACGGCCGGGGTGCGCAGCGCGGTGAGCGCGGCGCCGTCGAGCAGCGCGCGGGGCCGGAGGGTGGCCCCGTCGAGGAGGAGGTAGCTCCCGGTGATCCGGGGCAGGCCGAGGGCGGCGTTGCCCGGCGCCACCCCGGCGATCTTCACTCCGGCCCAGCTCCCGGCGGCGGCCGGCATGAGCAGCAGCTCGCCGGCCGGGACGGGGACGGCGGAGCGCGGCGGACAGGTCTCGGGGTCGAGGCCCTCCCGCAGGACCCCGGCGAGGGCCTCGACGGCCGCCGCCGGGGCGAGCAGCCGGGTGACGGCGGCGGCGTCGAGGTACGGGAGCGGGGTCTCGCTCACAGCAGGAACCCCGCGCCGAGCGTGTCGTCCGGGTCGAGCGTGAAGTGCGCCGTGCCGGTGCGGTGGGCGGTGCCGGTGACCTCGGTGACGAGTCCGCGGGCGGGGTCGCCGCCGGGGACGGCGCGGCCGGTGAAGACCGTGCCGGCGACCGACTCGTGGGTGAGGACCTGGTCTTCCTTCAGCCTGCCCTCGTCGACGAGGAGGGCGAGCCGGGCGGAGGTGCCCGAGCCGCACGGGGAGCGGTCGATCTGGCCGTCGGCGAAGACGGTGACGTTCCGCTGGCGCGGCCCTTCGGGGGTGTCGGGCAGGTCCTCGTGGAGGATCACGCCGTACACCCCGGAGAGCAGCGGCCCGTCGGGGTGCCAGGTGGCGGGGTGGCCGGCGAGCGCGGTGCGGATCTCCCGTCCCACCCGGGTGAGTTCGGGCAGGGACGCCTTGTCCACGGTGAGGCCGAGCTCGCGGGCGGAGACGGAGGCGTAGCAGGCGCCCGCGTGGGCGAGGTCGACCTCGACGATGCCGAGACCGGTGGCGACGGGCACCTTGCGGGCGGTGACCCTGGCGGGCACGTTCCGGAAGGTGACGCCGGTGGTGCGGCCGTCGGCCCGGTGGACGGTGGCGGTGACCCGCCCGGAGGGCACGTCGACCCGGACCGGGACGTCCCGGTCGCCGTCGCCGGCCGGGACGAGGCCGCTGTCGACGGCCCAGGCGGCGAGCGCGATGGTGCCGTGGCCGCAGGCGGTGGAGAAGCCGTCCTTGTGCCAGAAGAGGACGCCGAGGTGGGCGCCGTCGTCGTCGGGCGGGACGACGAAGCCGCCGTACATCCCGGCGTGGCCGCGCGGCTCCTGGACGAGGAGGCGGCGCAGCGCGTCCAGGGGGCCGGGGCGGGGGGCGGTACCGGAGCCGCCGGAGCCGATGGCGGTGGCGCACCGCTCGGCGACGGTGTCGCCGGGGGCGGGCGGCAGACCGTCGGCGACGATCCGGAAGGGTTCGCCGGCGGTGTGGTAGTCGGTGACGCGGATCCCGTCCGCGGGGAGGGCGCTCACAGCAGGAACCCGGCGGGGAAGGGGTCGGTGGGGTCGAGGAAGTACTGGGCGGTGCCGGTGATCCAGGCCCGTCCGGTGACGGTGGGGACGACGGCGGGCCGGCCGCCGACGGTGGTCTCGGCGACGAGCCGCCCGGTGAACTCGGTCCCGATGAAGGACTCGTTGACGAAGTCGGTGTCCAGGGCGAGCTGTCCGCGGGCGTGCAGCTGGGCCATGCGGGCGCTGGTGCCGGTGCCGCACGGGGAGCGGTCGAACCAGCCGGGGTGGATGGCCATGGCGTGGCGGGAGCGGGTCGCGTCCGAGCCGGGGGCCGCGAGGTAGACGTGCTTGACCCCGGCGACGGCCGGGTCCTCCGGGTGGACGGGGCGGTCCTCGCCGGCGTTGATCGCGTCCATGACCGCCAGTCCGGCGGTGATCAGTTCCTGCTTGTGGGCGCGGTCGAAGGGGAGACCGAGGGCGTCGAGTTCGACGAAGGCGTAGAAGTTGCCCCCGTAGGCGAGGTCGTAGGTGACGGTGCCGAGGCCGGGGACCTCGGCCTTGAGGTCGAGTCCGACGCTGAAGGCGGGGACGTTGGTGAGGGTGACGGAGCGGGCGGCGCCGTCCTCGACGCGGACGTCGACGGAGACGAGGCCGGCCGGGGTGTCGAGACGGACGGTGGTGACGGGTTCCGTGACCGGGACCATGCCGGTCTCGACGAGGACGGTGGCGACGCCGATGGTGCCGTGGCCGCACATCGGGAGCAGGCCGGAGACCTCGACGAAGAGGACTCCGTAGTCGGCGTCGGGGCGGGTGGCGGGCTGGAGGATGGCGCCGCTCATGGCGGCGTGGCCGCGCGGCTCGTACATGAGGAGGGTGCGCAGCTCGTCGCGGTGCTCGATGAAGTGCAGCCGCTTCTCGGCCATGGTGGCGCCGGGGATCACCCCCACTCCGCCGGTGATGACCCGGGTGGGCATGCCCTCGGTGTGGGAGTCCACCGCGTGGTAGACGTGTCGGGTGCGCATGGGCTGTCTTCCCCCTGGGGTCAGCGAAGGCCTTCGGCCAGGACCTTCTCGGTGGCGGCGCGGACGGCGGTCTCGACGGCGCCGGTGAGCGGCAGTCGCGGGGCGCGGGTGGGGCCGCCGGGACGGCCGGCGAGGTCCATGGAGAGCTTGATGGCCTGCACGAACTCGGTCTTGGAGTCCCAGCGGTAGAGGCTGTGCAGCGCCTTGTAGAGCGGGAGCGCGGTGGTGAGGTCGCCGGCGACGGCCGCCCGGTAGAGGGTGGCGGCGGACTCGGGAAGGGCGTTGGGGTAGCCGGCGATCCATCCGACGGCGCCGGCGATGGCCAGCTCCAGGAGGACGTCGTCGGCGCCGATCAGGAGGTCGAGGCCGGGGGCGAGTTCGGCGATCTCGTAGGCGCGGCGGACGTCGCCGCTGAACTCCTTGACGGCGACGATGCTGCCGTCGGCGTGGAGCCGGGCGAGGAGGGCGGGGGTGAGGTCGACCTTGGTGTCGATGGGGTTGTTGTAGGCGACGATCGGCAGGCCCGCCTTGGCGACCTCGGCGTAGTGGGCGCGGACGGCCTCCTCGTCGGCGCGGTAGGCGTTGGGCGGCAGGAGGAGGACGGAGCCGGCGCCGGCCTCGGCGGCCTGCTCGGCCCAGCGGCGGGACTCGGCGGAGCCGTAGGCGGCGACGCCGGGCATGACGCGGGCGCCGTCGCCCGCGGCGGCGACGGCGGTGTGGACGACCGCGGCGCGCTCGGCGTCGGTGAGGGTCTGGTACTCGCCGAGCGAGCCGTTGGGCACGACGCCGTCGCAGCCGTTGGCGATGAGCCAGCGGACGTGCTCGGCGTAGGCGTCGAGGTCGACGGAGAGGTCCTCGCGCAGCGGCAGGGTGGTGGCGACCATGATGCCGTGCCAGGGGCGGGTGCGGGTGTCGGTCATCGTGACGTTCTCCTTTGTAGTGTGTGACATTTTACTAGGGGGTGTGCGGCGGCCACAAGAGTGCGGCCGCCACGGAAAGGGGCCGGGCGCCTTTTTCGGACCGGGGCGGCCCGGCGGAGGGGACGGGCTAGTCGGCGGGGAGCTCCGCGAGCTGTCCGAGGCGTACGGGGCAGGCCAGCGGGCGGCGGTCGGCGGCGGGTCCGCCTCCGGCGAGCGCGGCCACGGCCGGACCGCACATGCGGCCCTGACACCAGCCCATCCCCGCCCGGGTCAGCAGCTTGACCGTGCGGGCGTCGGTGGCGCCCAGCTCCTCCACCGCCTCGCGGACCCGCCCGGCGGACACCTCCTCGCAGCGGCAGACCGCCGTCTCCTCACGGAGCCAGCCGGTCCAGCCGGCGCCGGGCCGGTGGGCGGCGCCCATGGCGTCGGCGAAGGCCCGCAGCCGCTCCCGGCGCCGGGCGAGACCGGCCGGGACGGTCCGGCCCGCCACCGAGTGGGCCGCGATCTCGCCCTCGACCAGGGCGAGTTGCGCACCGCCGACACCACCGGTCTCGCCCGCCGACCAGACGCCGGGCACCGAGGTGCGCAGGCCCGGGGTGAGGACGAGGGCGACGGTCCCGTCGGCGGCGGTGCGGGTGGCGCAGCCGAGGGCGGTGGCGAGGGAGAGTTCGGGGACCAGGCCGTGGCCGACGGCGAGCGCGTCGCACGGGACCCGCCGGCCGGTGCCGGGGACGGGGCGCCAGTCGCGGTCGAGCCGGGCGACGGTCACCGCCTCGACCCGGTCGGTGCCGTGCGCCTCGGTCACGGCGTGCCGGAGCAGCGGCCGGACCCGGTGGCGCAGCAACGCCCCGCCGTAGAGGGCTCCTTCGGCGAGCTTGGCCGGGTTGCGCAGCAGGGTGCCGGTGTGGCGGGCGTACGGACCGTATCCGGCGGCCTCGACGACGGCGGGCACCCGGGCACCGGCGGCGGACAGCGAGGCGGCGACGGCGAGCAGCAGGGGCCCGCTCCCCGCGACCACCACCCGGCGGCCGGGCAGCACGAGTCCGCTCTTGAGCATGGCCTGCGCTCCCCCCGCGCCGACGACGCCGGGGAGGGTCCAGCCGGGGAAGGGGAGCTGGCGCTCGTACGCTCCGGTGGCGAGCAGCACCGCGCGGGCCCGGACGGGCTCCCCGGCCTCGTCGTCGGCGCGGGAGTGGACGGTCCAGTCGGTGCCGGAACCGGTGACGCTCCAGACCTGGTGGTTCGTCAGGAAGCGCACCCGGCCAGCGTGTTCGTGGGCGCGCAGCTCCGCCTCGCGGCCGGCGAAGGCCGCCCAGCCGTGGTGCAGGGCCTGGGGGCGGGCGGCGCCGAGGCCCGGGTCGGGGTGGCGGTAGTACTGGCCGCCGGGGCGGGCGCCCGCGTCGAGCAGGGCGACGGTGCGGCCGAGCGCGGCGGCGGTGACGGCGGCGGCGAGACCGGCGGGTCCCGCGCCGACGACGGCGAGGTCCACGGGCGCGCTGCGGGGGTCAGACGGCGAGGTCGTCATGGCCGGTTCCCTCCTGGCTGGTGACGAGGCCGCCGGGGCGGGCGGGGACGAGGCAGGCGCGGCGGTTGGGGGTGCCGTCGACGGTGACGAGGCAGTCGAAGCACTGGCCGATCCCGCAGAAGGCGCCGCGCGGTTCGCCGCCGTGCCGGGTGGTGCGCCAGGCGAGGACGCCGGCGCCCCAGAGGGCGGCGGCGACCGTCTGTCCGGCGGCGGCCGTGATGTCCCGGCCGTCGAAGCGGAAGGTGAAGGTCTCCTGCGGCGCGCCGCCGACGAGGGCGCGCGGGGTGCGGCGGCTCAACTCTGCTGCTCCTGGGTCAAGGCGTCTGCGGGGCCGTGGTCGCGCTCGGGGCGGAAGGGCGCCGGGTCGAGCGGGGGTTCGGCGCCGGTGAGGGCGGCGGCGACGAGGGCGCCGGTGGCGGGGGCGAGGCCGATGCCCGCCCCTTCGTGGCCGCAGGCGTGGTGGAGGCCGGGGACGCGCGGGTCGGGGCCGATCGCCGGGAGGTGGTCGGGGAGGTAGGGGCGGAAGCCGTGGTAGGCGCGGAGCACCTGGACGTCGGCGAGGACCGGGAAGAGCGCGGCGGCCTGGGCGGCGAGCCGGCGCAGGGCCTCGGTGGAGAGCGAGCGGTCGAAGCCGACGCGCTCGCGGGTCGCGCCGATGAGGACCGGGCCGCCGGGGGTGCCCTCGACGACGGCGGAGGACTGGAGGGCGGCGGAGCCGCTGGCGACGTCGGCGATGTAGTCGGCCGCGTAGACCTTGTGGCGGACGATCCTCGGGAGCGGTTCGGTGACGAGGACGAAGCCGCGGCGGGGCAGGACCGGGAGGTGGGCGCCGGCGAGCCGGGCGACCTCGCCGCCCCAGGTCCCGGCGGCGTTGACGACGGCGGGGGCGGCGAGTTCGCGCCGCGCGGTGCGCACGCCCCGTACGGCCCCGGACGCGTCGCGGAGGATCGCGGTGACCTCCTCGCCGAGGTGGAGCTCGGCGCCGGAGGCGGCGAGCAGCCGGGCGGCCGCCTGGGCGGGCTGGACCTGGGCGTCCTGGGGGTAGTGGAAGCCGCCGGCCTGGCCCGGGGCGAGGTGGGGTTCGAGTTCGGCGAGCCGGTCGGCGGGGATCTCGGTGGCGGTGACGCCGGCCGCCCGCTGGCCCTCCGCGAAGGAGCGGAGGGCCTTGAGGGCGGGCTCGTCGGGCGCCACGACGAGCCCGCCCTTGGGCTCGTACTCGGTCTCCGGCGGGAGTGTCGCGGAGAGTTCGCGCCAGAGTCTCGTGGACAGCAGCGCGAGGTCGAGCTCGGGGCCCGCCTCCTTGTCGGAGACGAGCAGGTTGCCTTCCCCGGCACCGGTGGTGCCGCCCGCGACGGGACCGCGGTCGACCACGGCGACGGTGAGTCCGGAGCGGGCCGCGTAGTAGGCGCAGGCGGCTCCGACGACGCCGGCGCCGATGATCACGACGTCCGGGGAGTGTCTGTTGGGCACGGCAGTAATATGTCACATTCTTCAAGCGGTGCCCAGACCCTTCCGGGCCCGGGCACCGGGCGTTTCACCTGACGGGACGGACGGGCCGTCAGCTGCGCAGCGGACCCTCGCAGCGGAAGTCGGACGTGCCGGCCACCCGGCTGCTCCAGATGTCCACCGGGCCGAAGGAGCAGTTCATGTCGGCCAGGTTGTTGGAGGCGGCGCCGGCCCGGTCGAGGAGGAAGTAGTCGACCGTCTCCGACATGTCCTTGAAGACCTTGTCGGGGTTGTCGGCGTCCGCCAGGTTGGCCGTGATCCGGCCGGTGCAGAGGAAGCGCCGCTTGCCCGCCTCGCCCGCCTCCACGCAGTCGGGGTTGTTGTACGTGGCGGTGGCGAAGGCGGCCCGCACGGCGGCGACGTCCCAGTCCTTCAGGGAGCCGTTGGCGGTGTACGTCGTGTTCGGCACGAAGAGCCGGTCGACCTGGGCGATCTGCGCGTCCAGGAAGCGGTCGTAGGCCTGCTGGAGGCCCGGGTCCGCGCTGAGCCGCTCGCGCCAGGCGTCGTAGCCGGCCACGTCGTCGTTCCGCAGGTGGGTGTACATCTCGCGGATCAGCGAGGGGCGCTCGGTCCACAGGAACTCGAAGAACGTGCCCGCGTAGTTGTAGAAGCGGAAGCCGTCGCCGGCGTAGGTGGCGTGCAGGATCTGGCGGAGGTTCATGCGCGGGCCGCCGCCGGCGGTGTCGCCGATGATCCCGCGGACCAGGGACTTGCGGACCGCGATGCCGTCGTCGCGGGTGGCACCGTCGAAGAACTCGGCCGTGCCCTCGTCCATGAAGGTGGTCCGGTCGCCCTGGTACCAGGGGCCCTGCCCGAAGGAGCCGGGGACGGCGAAGCGCCCGTTGAGGTAGTGGGTGTACTCGTGGCGGAACAGCTCCTCCAGGGTGAGGGAGGAGTCCTGCGGGACGCGGCGCTGGTAGGTGTAGAAGGTGGCGCCCTTCTCGATGTAGACGCCGCCGTTGGCCGTGTCGTACCCGGTGAGGATCGGGTGGTAGTTCTCGTAGTCGGCGCGCGAGGCGTACAGCACGATGTTCAGCGTCGTGTTGGGGTCGCCGGCCAGCGGCCGGTCGCTGCCGACCACCCGGTGGAACTGCGCCTTGACCTGCTTGCTCGCGTAGTAGAGCTGGTCGACGGTGGCGCGGTCGAGGCCGGTGCGGACCTTGAGGGCGCCGTTGTCGTAGGTGTACGTGTACGGGAAGATCCGGGCCTCGATGTCGGCCTTGCAGACGCCGTACGGGGCGCAGGCGTCGTAGAAGTTCAGCCAGGAGACGACCTTGGCCCACGGCTGGCTGCCGTAGCCCCAGGCGGTCTCGACGGGGCGGAACATGGCGCCGAGGTCGGCGACGACGCCGGCCCGCAGGCCGGAGACCTCGCCGAAGCGGCCGTACTCCAGGAGCGCGTCGCGGACGACCCAGGCGTTGGCGGTGCCCTTCAGGTGGGTGTGGCCGGCGAAGGCCTTGAAGGCGGCGCGGTAGGCGGGGTCGGCGGCGACGGCGGCGTGGAAGGCCGCGTCCTGGTTGCCGGAGTAGATGCCCAGGTAGTTGACGGAGAGTCCGGCGAGGGCGGCGCCCGCCCAGGTCGGGTCCAGGTTCGTCGCGGTGCGCGACGGGTCCATGGTGGCGAGCACCTGGGTGATGAGGCCGAGCTGGTGCTGGCGCAGACCGGGGGCGCTGCCGGCGTAGAGGGCCTCGCGGAGGGTGCGGGCGTTGGAGGCGGTGGCGTCGAAGGTCCGGGCGGCGGCGGCGAAGGCGGCGATGGCGCGGCGGATGGCGTCGACGGTCGGGGCGTCGGTGATGTCGATCTCGCCGCGCGAGAAGTCGTGGTAGGCGACGGCGTGGAGATAGGTGAACATCTCCTCCAGGTGGGAGGAGTTGCGGCCGTCGTGGGCGGCGGCCAGGCCGGATATCCGGTGGGCGACGGCCTGCACGTGGGCGTCGGACATGACCGGGGCGAGGCGGGCGTCCCAGGTCCAGACGAGGCCGCTCAGACAGCCGTCGGCGGTGACGGCGGGGTCGGCGAGGAAGTCGGCGAAGGCGGCCGGGGAGAGGCCGGTGACGCCGTCGAGGGTGCAGGGGACGCCGGCGGCGAGGGTGGCGGGTGCGGCCTGGGCCTTGCCCTGCTTGGCGGTGGCCTTGGCGTCCTTCTTCGCCTGGCCGGGGACGCGGGCCGTGGTGTCGCCCGTGCCGCCGGGGGCGGGAGCCGGGGCGGGGGTGGCCGGACGGGCCTGGGCGAATCGTTCCACCTCGTCGAAGGGGTTCGACTCGGCGGCGGCGGGCGCGAAGGCCCCGGGCACGGCGGAGCCTGCGGCGGCGCGGGGGGCCGGGGTCTCTGCGGCCTGGGTCGCGGCCTGGCCGGCGGAGGCCACGAGGGTCACCGCGATCGCGGTGGCGAGGAGGGAGGAGCGCACGACTCTGTGCTGGGACACGAGGTCTCCTGAGGGTGGGGATGCGGGGGGGGCGCGCGGTCGATCAGAGGAATCTGAACGCGAGTTGACGGAGAGACATCCGTCTGCCGCGCGAGCTGTAACATAGTAATGTGAAATTGCACTGACAACCCCTGTGCACGGGTCAGTTGCGATTCCGGGCGTCCGCCTCCGCGAAGGGAACGGGGGGAGGCGGACGCCCGGCCCCTCGGCCGGGCCCCTCAGCCGCAGGTCAGAGCGGCGGCTCCGGTACGGGACCGAGCCCGGGCGCCGCCGGCCTCACCCCCTTCGCCGCACGCTCCGCCCGCCCCCGCGCCACCGCCGCGAGCGCCGCGTCACCGATGGCGTCGGCCAGCCGGGCCCTCCCCAGCCAGTTGTACGGACTGTCCGGGCGCAGCCCGTCCCGCTCGCTCAGCAGCAGCCGCGCCCGGTCGTGCTCCCCCGCCGCGAGCGCCGATTCGAGGAGCGTCCGCTGGACGGCGTCCCGCTGCGCGTGGCTGCCGCCGAAGGCCTGGAGCCGGCGCCGCACCGGCCAGAGCAGCTCCACCACGGCGGCGTGGTCACCGCGCCCCTGCGCCACCAGCGCCTCGCAGACCGGGAGTCCGATCTCGGCCGTCATGGCGTGGTTGGCGAGGGCGCGCCGCCCGCCGTCGGCCTCGCCGTCGGCCAGCCACCGCCGGCGGTCGGCCACCAGCTCCTCCGCCCGCGCGATCCGGCCCGCCCCCACGTACGCCATCACCGCGTGCGCGTCGTTGAAGGCGTAGTACGGCGGGTCGGCCCGCTCGGCCCAGGCGTCGGCGAGCCGCGCCCAGCGCTCCGGCTCCTCCCGGCCCGCGAGCCGCAGCCGCCACAACAGCGCGGCGGCGTCGAGGAGTTCCATGGCGAGCCCCGCCGACTCCTCGCGGTGGACGGCCGCGTCGTAGACCCGCAGCGCGGTCTCCTCGGCCCCCGCCTCCAGGGCGTACAGCGCGTAGTGCCACCAGGTGTGCACGGTCAGGTAGTTGCCGCGCGCCCAGTCCTCCGCCCGCCCGTCGAGGAAGGCGACGCCCTCGGCCACCCGGCCCTGCATCTCGTACACATGGGTCACCGCGTGCACCGCCCACACGTCCCTCGGATGCCGCTCGACCGCGGCGAGACCGGCCTCCTCCGCGCGCCGGTAGTGGCCCGACTCCTCCAGGCCGAAGGCGTACATGCCGAGCAGCGGCCCCCGGTGCTCGTCGGCCCTCCCCCACGCCGACAGGGCGCCCCCGATCCGGTCCCGCAGCCGGACGGCGTCGCCGGTCAGGAAGTCCAGCTGATGCCCGGCGAAGAGCGCGAGCACGTCCCTCGGGTAGGCGAGGCTCAGCTCCTCCAGGAGGTCCCCCGCCCCGTGCAGGTCCCCGGCGAGACAGGCGGCCGCGGCCGCCAGATGGAGCCGCTCGCGCGGGGGCAGCGCGGACGCGTCACAGCCGGCGAGACCGCGCTCGAAGCGGGCCCGGGCCCCGGCGGCGCCGGAGTGCTCGGTGCCGAGCACCCCCAGATAGGCGGCGAACGCCTGGGCGTCGGGCGACCCGGGGCTCGCCGCGAGGGCGTCCTCGACGGCCCGCGCCACCTCGGGCCGGAAGAAGAGCAGGGCCTCGACGGCCCGGTCCAGATGTGCCGCGCCCTCGGGGGTGCAGGCGTGCAGGGTGTTGCCGTAGCGGTCGGTCGCCAACGCGGATCCTCGCCTCGTGTTCCTCGGATGCTGCCTCGTGCCCGGACGGGCGGCCGGCGGGTCGAACAGGTGACACCCGCACGGCCGTCCGGTGGCGCGCCGGGCGGAAGGCGGCTCTTCCCGTCAGCATCGGAAGGGTGCCCCGCCCACTCCCGCCCCACTCCGCCCGCGCCTCCGCGCGCGCCCCCCGCGCCACCGTCCGCCGCCCCCTCCGCACGGGCCTGCCGGCCGTCCTCCTGACCGCTCTGCTCCTCCTGCCGGGCGAGCCCACCGCCCTCCCTCCCCCGGCCGACGCCAGGCCCGCCACCCGCCCCGTCCTCTCCGGCGTCTTCACCGGTTCGGGCGCCGCCGGAGCCGCCCGGCTGGCGCGGGCGGAGAAGTGGCGGGGCCGGGGCCCGCTCCTCGCCGGCCGGACCTACCTCCCGGGCGACGACTGGGAGAGCATCGAGGGCCCCTCCGCCTTCCTGGCGCCGTGGGCGAAGTGGCGGGCCGCCCGCACCGGCCGGGTCCTGGTCCTGAACGTGCCGATGCTCCCCCGCAGCGAGGCCCGGCTCCCCGACCGGACGGTGGCGCGGCAGCTCGCCGAAGGAGCGCGCGGCCGGTACGACGCCCACTTCCGCACCCTGGCCCGGCACCTGGTCGCCGCCCGGCTCCCGGACACGATCCTCGTCCTGGGCTGGGAGATGAACGGCATCACCTACACCCACCGCTGCGGCCCCTCCCCCGCCTCCTGGCGCGCCTACTGGCGCCGCGCCGTCACCGCCATGCGCTCCGTCCGGGGCCAGCGCCTCCGCTTCGACTTCGCGCCCAGCCGGGGCCGCGACGCGGTGCCGTGGACCCGCTGCTACCCCGGCGACCGGTACGTCGACGTGATCGGCATGGACGCCTACGACCAGCCGCGCGGCGCGGCCTTCCGCCACCAGGTGGAGGAGCCGTACGGCCTGCGCGCCCAGGTCGACTTCGCCCGCCGCCACCGCAAGCCCGTCTCGTACCCGGAATGGGGCCTCTTCCGCAACGGCGACGACCCGGCCTACGTCCGCGGCATGCGCGACTGGTTCCGCCGCCACCCCCCGCTCTACGAATCCCTCACCGACTACTGCCCCCACGGCGTCTGGAGCTGCGCCGACCACCCGAAGGCGGCCCGCGAGTACCGGCGCCGCTGATCAACGGCCGCGCGCGCCCGCCCTGTTGTGGCAGAGTGCGGCACGGGCGCGACCGGGCCCACGGACGGGACCGGCGGGACGGGGGGCTGGGGCGTGGCACGGGTGGTGGACGGGCGCTTCGAGCTGGTCGATCGGCTCGGCGGCGGCGGGATGGGACTGGTGTGGCGGGCCCGGGACCGGGTGCTTGACCGCGAGGTCGCGGTCAAGGAGGTCCGGCCGTCCGACCCCGGGCTCGCCGAGCACGACCCCGGGGCCGCCTCCGCGCTGGCGTCCCGCGTGCTGCGCGAGGCACGGGCGCTGGCCCGGCTCGCCCACCCGAACGTGGTGACGATCCATCACGTCGTCGAGGGGGGCGGGGCCGAGGGTCCGTACCCGTGGATCGTGATGGAGCTCGTCACCGGCGGCTCGCTCCAGGACCGGCTCGACCGGGGGACGCTCACGCCGTACGAGGCCGCCGGGCTCGGGCGCGGACTGCTCGCCGGGCTGCGGGCCGCCCACGAGGCGGGGATCGGGCACCGCGACGTGAAACCGCCGAACGTCCTGCTGCGCCCCGACGGCACCCCCGTCCTGACGGACTTCGGCATCGCGTCGCTGCACGGGGCGACGGCGCTGACACCGACCGGTTCGGTGCTCGGCACCCCCGACTACATGGCCCCGGAGCGGGTGCGCGGCGAGGACGGCGGCACCGCCGCCGACCTCTGGTCGCTCGCGATGACGCTGTACGTGGCGGTCGAGGGCCGCAACCCGTTCCGGCGGGCCCACACCCTGGCCACCCTCGCGGCCGTCCTCGGCGAGGACGTCCCGCCCCCGCTCCGCGCGGGCCCGCTCGGCCCGGCCCTGATGGCCGTCCTGGTACGGGACCCGTCGGCCCGGCCGGACTCCGCGGCCCTGGACCGGCTCCTGGCGGAGGTCGCGGACACCACCCCGCGGGACGCCACCCCGCGCGACGCGGCTCCGCACGCCGCCACCCCCCGCGACGCGGCTCCGCACGCCGCCGCCCCCCGCGACGCGGTCCCCGCCGCAGGCGCGGAACCGGCCCGTCCCCTTCGGTCCCCCGCGTACCGGACGGCACCGCCCGCACCGCCCGGCCCGCCTCCCGCGCCGGGCGTGCCCGCCGCGGCCGCGCCCGGCGTGCCCGTTCCGCCCGTCCCGGGCCGGCGCCCCGGCGCCCGGCGGCCGGCGGCCGGCGGCCGAGGGTCCTCCTCGCGGCCGGGATCGCCCTCGCGCTCTCCGTCGGCGGGGCCTCCTGGGTGCTGTGGTCCAAGGACGACCCGGCGAAGAAGACCGCCGGCGTCCGGAACCCGTCGCCGTCCGGTGCCGCGACGTCCGCCCCCTCCTCGCCCCCCTCCTCGCCCTCCTCCGGGCCCGCGACGTCCTCCGCGAGCGGCGGCACGAAGATCACCATCGGCCTCAAGGCCGACCAGCCGGGCCTCAGCCGGCGCGGCCCGGACGGCGGGTACGCGGGCTTCGAGGTGGCCGTGGCGAACTACGTGGCGCGCGCCCTGAAGCACGACCCCGCCGACGTCGTCTGGAAGGAGGTCTCCGCTAGCGAGCGGGAGACGATGCTCGCCGACGGCACCGTGGACATGGTGGTGGCGACGTACGCGATGACCGACCGGCGGGAGGAACTCGTCGACTTCGCCGGGCCCTATCTGGTGGCCCACCAGGACCTGCTGGTGCGGAGCGGCGACACCTCGGTGAAGGCCCCCGCCGACCTCGCGGGCAAGCGGGTCTGCTCGGCCACCGGCTCCGCATCGACGGCCCACCTGCGCGCCGCCGCCCCGCAGGCGCTGGTCCACGAGCTCGGCTCGTACGAGGAGTGCGTCTCCGGCATGACGGCGCGGCTGTTCGACGCCGTCACCACCGACGACGCCCTCCTCGCCGGGTACGCGGCCTGGGCGTCGTACCAGGGAAGCTTCCGGCTCGTCGGCCTGTCCCTCTCCGAGGAGCGGTACGGCATCGGCCTTCCCGAGGGCAGCCCGCTCCGCGACGAGGTGCAGGCGGCGATCGCCGCCATGGTGGCCGACGGTTCGTGGGAGAAGGCCCTCCGGGAGAACCTGCCGCTGCTCGATCCGGACCCGTCCTCGCTGAAGCGGTGATCCGGCGGCGTGATCCACTGGTCCGTGCACCGCAGGGCGCGGTGCACGGAGGAGAGTGAACGTTCATGTCCGTCGCCGACGACACCGCCGTCCGGGTCCGTCCCGTCCGGGAGGACGACTTCGAGCAGTGGCGCGCCCTCTACCGGGGGTACGCCGAGTTCTACCGGGTCGAGCAGACCGAGGAGGCGGCGGAGCTCGTCTGGTCGTGGATCCACGACCCCGGCCACGAGGTGGAGGGGCTGGTGGCGGAGGGGCCCGACGGGCGGCTCGTCGGGCTCGCCCACTTCCGGGCCTTCGCCCGGCCGTTGTCCGCGTCGGTGGGCGGCTGGCTCGACGACCTGTTCGTGGACCCGGCGAGCCGGGGCGGCGGCGCGGCCGATCTGCTGCTGTCCACACTGCGCGGGATCGGCGCGAAGCGCGGGTGGAGCGTCGTCCGCTGGATCACGGCCGACGACAACCACCGCGCCCGCTCCAAGTACGACCAGGTGGCCACGCGCACGATGTGGATCACGTACGACATGGCCACCGGGGCCTGAGGCCGCTAGCGGAGTTCCTCGGCGACGATCGTCGCGGCGGCGGCCACCAGTTCGTCCACGCCCGCCGCCGCCTGGTCGAAGCGGGTGGTGAGGACGGCGAGGAGGATCGGGCCGCCGTCCGGCGGCCAGGTGACGCCGACGTCGTTGTTGCTGCCGTAGGAGCCGCCGCCGGTCTTGTCGGCGACCGCCCACTCGGCCGGGAGGCCCTTGCGGAACCGGGTGGGGCTGGTGGTGTTGCGGAGCAGCCAGTCGGTGAGGAGGGCGCGGTCGGCGGGCTCCAGGACACGGCCGAGGACGAGCCGGCCGTAGGTGCGGGCGATGGCGCGCGGGGTGGTGGTGTCGGTGACCCGCCCGGGCTCGGCGGAGTTCAGCTGGGGCTCCCAGCGGTCGAGCCGGGTGACCGGGTCCCCGGTCGAGCGGGCGAAGCGGGTGATCGCGGTGGGGCCGCCGAGCTCGCGCAGGAGCAGGTTCGCGGCGGTGTTGTCGCTGAAGCGGATGGCCGCGTCGCAGAGTTCGGAGACCGTCATGCCCCGCGCGACGTTCTCGGAGAGCTCGGTCACCGGGGACCAGCCGGAGCGTGCGACGTAGGCGGCGGTGTAGTGGAGGCGCCGGGCCAGGAAGGTGCCGTCGTGGTCGAGGTCGCGCAGGACGGCCGCGGCGGCGAGGGTCTTGAAGACCGAGCACATCGGGAAGAGTTCACGGTCCCGGTGGGCGATCGTGCGGCCGGTGCGCACGTCGTACGCGTGGACGCCGAGGCGGGCGTCGTACCGCTCCTCCAGCGCGCGCAGGCGGGCGGCGATCCGGTCCTGGTCGCGGCCGGACGGCCCGGTTAAGGCGTGGCCGGTGCCGGTGAGACCGAGGGTGGTGAGCGCCGTGGCGGCGCCGAGGACGAGGGCGTTCCGGCGGGAGGCGCCGGGGTTCTGGGTGTGCACGAACATCCCTTCGAAGGTGATCGTTTCCGCAGTGCACCACGCGGGGGCGGCGGTGGCGGTTCCGACACCCCGGGTTACCTGACGGTATGTGATTCGGGGTTCACTGTCCGATCATGGACCCGGAGCACAGTGCTCCACGCGTTGCGAAAGGACACGCATGCCATATCGCGAGGGGGAGAACGGCACGGCACCGACCCTGATCCAGTCGGTACGCCGGGCCGTAAGGCTGCTGGACGAACTGGAGCGACGCGGGGGCATCGGCAGCGCCAAGCAGCTGGCCCGCGACGCGGTGCTGCCACTGCCGACCGCGTACCACCTGCTGCGGACCCTGGTCCACGAGGGCCTGGTCCGCAACGACCACGGCGCCTACCGGCTCGTCGCGCCGCTGCGCCGGGCCCCGGGCACCGCCGCCCACGAGCCGGCACTCGGGATCCAGGCGTGGGTGGACACCCTCAGCCTGGACCTGGACGCGGCCGTCTACTTCGTCCAGTACCGGGACGGCGAGGTGGAGCTCGGCGCCGTGTCGGGCAATCCGGCGCGGCCGCCCGTCGAGGAGTGGGCCGACTTCCGGGCCACGGCCCACGCCCACGCCGCCGGCCAGAGCCTGCTGCTCCAGCTGGAGCGGGAACAGCGGAACGAGCACCTCAGCCGCCACCGGGTGGCGGCCCTGACCCCGCACACGGTCGCGACGAGACGCGACTTCGAGCGGCGGCTCGCGGCCACCCCGCGGCGGCTGCCCGTCCTGGAGCACCAGGAGTACGCGATCGGGACGGCCTGCGCGGCGGTGCCGATCACCGTGGGAGCGGAGACGGCCGCGGTGGCCCTGTCGATCCCCGCCGCCGAGGGCGGGCGGCTGCGCGAACTCGCGGACCGGCTCCAGGCGCGGGCCGAGCAGGTGCTGATCTCCCAGACCTTCGCGGTGGCCGCCTCCAGCCACGAGCCTTGACCAGGGGTCCGCGGGAAGCGCGATCCGGCGGAGGGGAGACGGGAGGGGGCATCGCCGAGGAGTCGGCGGTGCCCCCTTTCCGTCGGCCGCCGCCCGGTGTCCGCCGACGCCGCCCCGCCTCCCCGCCCCGGACCCGTGATACCCATAGGGGTATTTGACGTCGCGCGACGCCACCCCGTACGGTCGGACTCATTCATACCCAGGGGGGTATCCTGCCCACCGGCGGGAGACTCCGCCCCGCACTTCGCCCGGCACCGCCCCGGCGGCCCCGCGGCCCGGACCCCGAGGGCTGCGGAGGGCCCGGCCCCCTGGACCCCCGCACCCGCGAGCCGCCCCTCCGGCCCCTCACGAACGGAACCCCTCGCCATGAGCACCGCCCCCTCCCTCTCCCCCACCGTCCTGCACCGCCTCGTCCAGGAGGGCCGCGCCCCGCGCCTGCTCGACGTCCGCACCCCCGGCGAGTTCCGCACGACGCACATCGCGGGCTCGTACAACGTGCCGCTGAGCACCCTGCGCGAGCACCGCGCCGAGCTCCTGGACCACCTGGACGAGGAGGTCGTGCTGGTCTGCCGTTCCGGGCAGCGGGCGCGGGAGGCGGAGCGGGCCCTCGCCGACGCCGGGCTGCCGGACCTGCGCGTCCTGGAGGGCGGGATCGTCGCCTGGGAGGCGTCCGGCGCCCCCGTCGAGCGCGGCCCCGAGCGGTGGGACATGGAGCGCCAGGTCCGGCTCGTCGCCGGCTCGGCCGTCCTCGTCACCGGCCTCGTCGGCATCGTCGTCCCCGGCGTCCACCTCGTCGGCACCGCCATCGGCGCCGGACTCACCTACGCCGCGCTCAGCAACACCTGCGCCATGGGGGTCCTCCTCTCCAAGCTCCCCTACAACCGCGGCCCCCGCACCGACCTCCGCACCGCGCTCGCGGAGCTGCGGGGCACCAACTGACCGTTACAGGTCGTTTTAATACCCCACGGGGTATCATGACAGAGGGGGTGAGACGACAAGGAGGACCGCCGTGCAGGTCGACGAAGAGGCGATGGCGCCGGTGCTGAACCGTCTGCGCCGGGCCCAGGGGCAGCTGGCCGGGGTGATCGCGATGGTCGAGTCGGGCCGCGACTGCAAGGACGTCGTGACCCAGCTGGCCGCCGTCTCCCGGGCCCTGGACCGGGCCGGGTTCAAGATCGTGGCGAGCGGGATGCGGCAGTGCCTGTCCGACGACCGGGCGGACTCCGCGCCGATGACGGAGGAGGAGCTGGAGAAGCTCTTCCTGGCCCTGGCATAGGCCCACCCCGACCCCGGGACCGCCCGGCCCCGCTCGACGGGGTCGGGCGGGGCCCGCGCCTCCTATGCTGACCAGGTACGGAATCACCAGGCCAGGCATGGCGCACGGACAAAGGGGCACCCCGCTCGATGAGCCCGAAGCAGCAGCGCGGAGAAGTCACCGTCGAGCGCGTCCTCGACGCCGCGCTCGACCTCTACGCGCGCGAGGGGGAGGCGGGTCTCACCGTCGCCGCCCTGACCCGGGTGAGCGGGGTCAGCACCGGCAGCGTCTACCACCACTTCGGCAATCTCCACGGGGTGGTCGGCGCCCTCGCCATGCGCTGGCTCGGCCGGCTGCTCGGCGAGCTCGCCACCGCGCTCACCTCTCATCAGGACGCCCGCTCCGGCATCGAGGCGGTCGTCCGCGCCTATCTGGAGTTCGTCCGCACGCAGCCGGCCGCCGCCCGCCTCCTGCACTCCCCCTTCGCGGACCAGGAGGGCACGGCGCGCGCCGCCGAGATCCGCGACAACCAGGAGGCCCGGCTCACCCCCATCGAGCACTGGCTCGACGGCCACCGCGCGGCGGGCGAGCTGGCCGACCTGCCGACCCCGGTCATCGAGAGCCTCGTCCTGGGTCCGGTGATCGGCATGGCCCGCCGCTGGCTCACCCTCGGCGACGTCGACCTCGAAGAGGCCGTCCGCGTCCTCCCCGACCGGATCTGGCGCTCGGTCGGCCCCTGACCCCCGGCCCGTTCAGCGGGACTCCGTCCCCGCCGGCGGGGACGGCGGGGCCGGGGGCGCGCCGTCCGAGGTGCCCGGCCCGATGCGCAGCTCGAAGTCGCCGTCGTACCGCTCGTGTCCGGCGATCACCGCGACCCCGACGACCTCCTCGCCGACCTGCCCGCGCACGATCAGCGGATCCTCGCGCAGGTCCCGCATGAGGGCCACGCACATGCCGATCATGACGAGGACGAACGGGGCGGCGACCAGGATCGTCAGGTTCTGCAGGCCCGCCAGGGCGTCGCCCTGCCCGTCGCCGATCAGCAGCATGATCGCGGCGACCGCGCCGGTGACCACGCCCCAGAAGATCACCACCGGACGCGTCGGCTCCATCGCGCCGCGCTGCGACAGGGTGCCCATGACGATGGAGGCGGCGTCCGCGCCGGAGACGAAGAAGATGCCGACGAGGACCATCACCAGCAGGCTCATCACGCCCGTCAGCGGGAACTCCTGGAGCAGTCCGAAGAGCTGCCCCTCCGGCGTCGTCTCGCCCGCGAGCTCGCCCCGCTCGCTCAGCCGCATCGCCGTACCGCCGAAGATCGCGAACCAGACCAGGCTGACCGCGCTCGGCACCAGGATGACGCCGCCGATGAACTGGCGGATGGTGCGGCCCCGGCTGATCCGGGCGATGAACATGCCGACGAAGGGCGTCCACGAGATCCACCACGCCCAGTAGAAGACGGTCCAGCTGCCCAGCCAGTCGTGGATGTCCTCGCCGCTGGTGGCCTCGGTGCGGCCGGCCAGCTGCGGCAGGTCGCCGACGTAGGCGGCGATCGAGGTCGGCAGCAGGTCGAGCACGATGATGGTGGGGCCCGCGACGAAGACGAAGACGGCGAGCAGCAGGGCGAGCACCATGTTGATGTTGGACAGCCACTGGATGCCCTTCTCGACGCCGGAGACGGCGGAGAGCACGAAGGCGACGGTGAGCACGGCGATGATGCCGACCAGCAGACCCGTGCCGGTCTTCTCCATCCAGCCCAGCTCCTCCACGCCGCTGCCGATCTGGAGCGCGCCGAGACCGAGCGAGGCGGCGGAGCCGAAGAGGGTGGCGAAGATGGCGAGGATGTCGATGACCCGGCCCGGCCCGCCGAGCGCCCGGCGCTTGCCCATCAGCGGCACGAAGACGGCGCTGATGGTCTGCCGGCGCCGGCGGCGGAAGGTCGAGTAGGCGATGGCGAGGCCGACGACGGCGTAGATCGCCCACGGGTGGAGCGTCCAGTGGAAGAGCGTGGTGGCCATCGCCGTCTCCATCCGCTCGGCCGAGTCGGCCGGGGAGGTGCCGGGCGGCGGGGTGCCGTAGTGGGCGAGCGGTTCGCTCACGCCGTAGAACATCAGGCCGATGCCCATGCCGGCGCTGAACATCATGGCGATCCAGGACACCGTGCGGAACTCCGGGCCCTCGCCCTCCTGCCCGAGGGTGATCCGGCCGTAGCGGCTGATCGCCAGCCAGAGCGCGAAGACGACGAAGCCGGAGGCGGCCAGCATGAACGCCCAGCCGCCGTCCCGGATGAGACCGTCGAGGAGGCTGCTGGAGACCGACTCCAGGCTGCCCGTGGCCGTCGCGCCCCAGACGACGAACGCGAGGGTGAGGACGGCGGTGACGCCGAAGACGACCGGGTCGGTACGGGCGGGGTGCCGGTGGCGGAGGTCGGGCAGGTCCGCCGTCACCGGCAGCACGCGCCCGCTCCCGTCCTTGCCGCGCCCGTCCTTGCCGCCGCCCTCGCCGGCTCTCTCTCCGTCGCCCGGATCCTGTCCGACCTGTGCCATCTACGACCCCTTTCCCCGCCAAACGGGACAAAAGCTTTATGTCCTCGTAAGGCAGTACCACAGGTGGGGCCGAACCCGGCGGACCAACAGGCCCCGGGGCGGGGAACGGTGACCGGGACGGGCGGCCGTCACGAGGTCAGTTCCGTGAGGTCGGCGAGGAGTTCGGAGACGACCACGGGGTCGAGGTCGGCGAGACGGAGCGGGTAGGCGCGGCTCGACCGGTGGTCGCCGGGGTGGGTGTCCAGCCAGACGGTCTCCAGCGTCTGCTCGGGGTACTCGTCGATCAGGCCGACGGCGATGCCGGGTTCGAGCTGGATGACGAGGTGGCACTCGGCCGCGAGGCGGCGGTGGAACCAGCGCTCGACGCCCGCGTCCTGCGGGACGCCGCGCTCCCAGCCGCGCTTCTGGAGGCCGAGGAGGCGGCCGACGGGGACGGTGGCGCCCTCGAAGCGGGTGAGACGGGCGCCGGCGGCGTCCGCGTCGGTGGCGGTGTGGACCGGCCGGGCCAGCTGGGGGAAGGGCTGGACGAGCTCGTGGTCGGCGAGGAGTTCGGTCCAGACGTCGAGCCGGCCGGTGAGGCGGAGCGGGTGCGGGAGGGTGACGGTGGCGTCGTCGGCGACGGCGAGGAGGGCGTGGTCGGCGTCGGCGTAGCCGCGGTCCCCGGTGATCCGGAAGGCGGTGGTGACGCCGTCCCGCTCGACGCTCCAGACGAGGCGGCGGGCGAGGTGCCAGACGAGCGGGTGCTCGACGAACAGCCGCCGGAACTCGGCGCCGGTCCAGGTGCGGCCGTCGACCATGGCGGCCTCCAGGCGGCGGATCTGGTCGGCGGCGATGGTCCGGACGTCCTTCTTCAGCGCGAGGAACCGCTTGCGCTCGGCGGTGGCCCGCTCGGTCGCGTCGCGGGCACCGGGCTTGGGGAGGTCCTTGAGGGGGCGGCCCTCGGCGTCGCGGACGAAGGGCTTGAGGGCCTCGTCGAAACCGACGGTGAAGCGGCGGCCGCCGTAGTCGACGACGGTGCTGCCGTCGGCGTCGAGGCCGAGGTCGGGCACGAGCCGGTCGGCGAGCTGCTCGGCGGTGAGGCCGAGGTCGTCGGCGACCTCGGCGATCTTCTCCTGGGCACGCTGCCTGAGCGCCTTGAACCTGACCCGCTGGGAGATGCCGTGGAGGTGGAGCAGGGCGTTGTCGGTGCCGATGGCGGCGAGCACGTCGAGCGCCTCGACGGCCCGGTGGTGGGCGCCCTCACCGGGCCAGGCGCGGACGACGGGGGCGAGGTCGCCCACGGTGCCGTCGTCGCCGAACCAGCCGAGGGCGTGCAGGGTCCACGCCTCCTTGGGCGGCATGCCGACGAGCCGCCACTCCTCGAAGAGGCCCCAGGCGAACCCGGCGAGCGACTCCGGCGTGCACAGCGCCCGTACCTCGGCGAGGCCGGGATAGGGGGCGCCCGGCCTGGAGACGGCGAGCATGGTGAGCAGGTGGGCGACGGCGGACACGGGGAGGGTGGCGCCGGTCCGCAGCCGGATCCGGGGCAGGACGCGGGGCTCGATCCAGGCGGCGGGCTGGGGCATCCGGGCGGGCAGTGCGGTCACCAGCGGGTCGGTGGCGAGGAGTTCCTCGACCGCCTGGGCGGCCTCCTCGCCGTACTCCCCGGCGGCGGCGCGGACGGCCTCGGGGCCGTGGGCGGCGACGATCGCCCGGAGGGCGCCCTCGGCGGCGGTCCGCCCGGGTCCCGCGGCGCCGACGGCGTCCGGGACGAGGAGCCGGGCGGCGTCGGTGCCGTGGCGGAGCAGCCAGGTGCGGGCGGTGCGGCCGGCGGTCTTGAGGCGGTGCAGCCAGTTCGCCATCAGGCGGGCGACCCGGACGTCGAGGTAGGGCAGCAGCACCTCGGCCATGGGGGCGGGGTGCGGCGGGGCCATGCGCAGGAGCGGCGGCAGGGCGGCCTCCTCATGGGCGGCGACGAGCGGCTTGAAGACCTCGGCACCGTCGTAGAGGTGCTCCATGCCGTCCCAGTCGGCGAGGAAGGGGCGGACGCGGTCGGCGGGCCCGTTGACGAGGACGCCGACGGTGTGCCAGTCGTGCAGGTCGCCGCCGAGGAGCTTGTCGACGAGGACGTCCAGCGGCTCGTACGCCTGCCAGCCGGTCACCCAGGACTCGGCGGTGGCCCAGGCCTCCCGCTCCCCGTCCCGCCAGACGGTCCGGGTGCCGGCGGGCGCGACGAGGCCGGTGACGACCCGGGTCGGGACGGCGGGGCGCCGTACGGTCCACGGCGGGCCGGTGAGAAGGACCGGCAGGTCGGCGGGGGCGGCGTCGCCCGAGGTGTCCTGGGCGCGGGTCAGCGGCTCGACGACCTCGGCGGCCTCGGCGGGCAGTTCGGGCAGGACGTCGAGGGCGAGCGCGCGGTGGGCGGCGACGTGCCCGGCGAGCATCCGGCGGACCAGCGGGCTCTCGGGCGTGGTCGCGCGGGCGGCCGGGGCGAGGAGCCGGAGCGCGCGGACGGGGAAGCGGCGGGCGGCCACGGCCAGTTCGGCGCGGACGTGCTTGTCGCCGACGCGGTCGAGGAGGGCCTGGAAGGCCTCGTCGGAGGGGAGTTCGGCGAGGGCGGCGGCGAGCGCCTTGAGGTCGTCGGTGCCGAGGTACTGGCGGTTGGTCTCGGCGGCGAGGAAGGGGGCCATGGCGGCGCCGGCGCCGTCCGCGACGGTGGCGACGGCGACCGGCCCCCAGCCGCGCCAGCCGAGGTCGACGCTCCCTCCGTAGGCGGCGGTCTGCTCGGCGGTGACGGAGCGGACGAGCATGGACCGCACCGGGTTCTGCGCGTGTTCGCGGGTGGCGGGGTCGGCGAGGCACTCGTCGGTCCAGGCGTGCTCGGTGGGCACGAGATAGGAGACGGCGACGCGGCGGCGGGGCGTGGTCCGGTGGCGGGCGAGGGCGGTGACGGTGGCCGCGTAGGTCTCGTCGTCGGCGACGGCGAGGAGGGCGCGGACCCGGTCGAGGGCGGTGTGGGCCTGGCCCTGGTGCCACTGGGGGTCGTCCTCGCGGGCGGGCTCGACGCCCTCGACGACGTTGCCCCGGGCGCCCTGCGCCCAGATGCGGCGGCATTCCAGGTTCGTGACGGCGGCGACGGCGGCGAAGGGCAGTCCGTGCGTGACGACCCAGGCGTCGACGACGGTGTCCCTCTCGGCCTCCTGGGGCAGGAGGGCGGCGAGGACCGCGGCGCCGACGGGGTCGGGGCTGCCGGCGTCCTGGGCGCGGGCGGCGGTGAGGAGGGCCTCGTCGCCGCGCCCCGAGTCGAGGGCGTGGTCGATCTCGGCGGCGAAGCGGGAGCGCCACTCGGCGAGCCGGGCGGGCGCGTCCGCGTCGGGCGGGGTGACCGGTACGGGGGTGCCGCCGCGGCGCGGCCGGAGGTTCCGCTTCCAGGCCTCGGGCAGGACGAAGGTGGTCTCGTCGGGGCGGACGGCGGGGGCCTCGTCCCTTTCCTCCAGGGGGACTTCGGCGGCGGGCGCGGGCGGCGGAGGCGAGGGCGCGGCCCCGGCCGCCGGCGGGGCCACCGCGGTGCCGGCACCGGCGCCGACGGCGGCGTACCCCTTGCGCTCCTTCTCGCCGACCGTCTTGAGCAGGTACGACGCGGCCTCCCCCGGTGTGCCGAACTCCTTGACGCGGGTCTGTCCCGCCGTGCCGATCCGCCCGAACCGGACGGTCACCGACGCCCCTTCGGCGCCGGCCTCCCAGAACTTCCCCGCGCCGTCCCCGGCGTGCTCCCAACGGCGCACGGCCCCTCCGCATGTACTCGTCCGATCCGTGCCACGCACAGTAGCGGTGGGTGCCGACAACACCCGAAATCCCTCCGTTTCCAGGGGTCCTGGACACCACCGACAGGGAATGGTTAGGTTAGCCTTACCTAAATCCGATCGAGGAGAGTCCCCGTGAGCGTCGCCCCCTCCCCCGCCCTGCCCCAGCAGACCGCCGCGGAACAGGTCCGCTCCGTCCTGGCCCGGGCCATCTCCCTCTCCCTGACCCTCGACGGCCAGACCTACGACCTCCTCGGCGCCCACACCGTCGGCGCCCGGGGCCGGATCACCCTCCACCCGCCCGCCGACACCCCGCTCTCCGACCACCTCGCCCGCGCCCCGCTCGGCACCCTCGACGCCCGGCTCGACCTCACCGACATCGCCCCGACCGCCCTCCGCGACCGGGTCCGCGCCCGCGTCACCCTCACCGGCCGGCTCACCCCCGCCGCCCCCGGCGACCCCGGCTCGCTCCGCCTCGACCTCGCCCGCGTCACCCTGCGCACCGGCACCGGGACCGAGGAGGTCGCCCCCGGCGCGTACACCCTCGCCGCCCCCGACCCGCTCGCCCTCGAAGAGGCCGCCCTCCTCACCCACCTCGCCGACGCCCACCCCGACCTCGTCTCCGACCTCGTCGTCCTCGCCGGATCCCGCCTCCCCCACGGTGCCGTCCGCGCCCTCCCCCTCGCCATCGACCGGCACGCCGTGTCCCTGCGCTGCGAGTACGGCGAGGGCCACTGCGACCTCCGCCTCCTCTTCCCCGGCGAGGCCCGCGACGCCACGGAGGCCGGCGACATGGTCCGCCGCCTGCTCACCGCCCCGCGCTGCGCCCACCACCACGACCACCACTGACCGGTCCCGCCGCCAGGAAACCGCACACGTGCGCGGGCGCGTCCCCTCCCGCATGGACTCGCCCAAGGACACCCCCCGGGACCGGCTCACGCACGGCTTCCACCAGCTCCTGCGCTTCGCCCTCCTGGAGGCGCGCTGCTGCGCCTTCGCCGTGGCGCTCGTCGGCGGCATCGCGGTCTCGGCGCTCCTGCCCGAACTGCCCGTCGCCCGCTACGACCTGCTCCTCGGCTACGGCATCGCGCTCACCGTGCTGGCGTGGCGGCTCGGCTGGGACGGCGGGCGGGACGTCCTGGTCATCGCCGTCTGCCATCTGATCGGCCTGGTCTTCGAGCTGGTCAAGGTCCGCATGGGCTCCTGGAGCTACCCGGAGGACGCGGTCACCAAGTTCGGCGGCGTCCCCCTCTACGGCGGCTTCCTGTACGCGGCCGTCGGCAGCTACGTCTGCCGCGCCTGGCGCCTGTTCGACCTGCGGCTCAGCGGCTACCGGCCGCGCGCCATGGCGGTCCTCGCCGGGGCGGTCTACCTCAACTTCTTCAGCCACCACTGGCTGCCGGACGCCCGCTGGCTCCTCGCCGCGCTGCTGCTCCTCGCCACCGCCGGCACCTGGGTCCGCTTCCGCGTCGGCGACCGGGACCACCGGATGCCGCTGGCCCTCTCCTTCGTCCTCATCGGCTTCTTCCTCTGGATCGCCGAGAACGCCGCCACCTACGCCGGCGCCTGGAGCTATCCCGACCAGCTCGACGGCTGGCAGCCCGTCTCGGTCGCCAAGTTCGGCGCCTGGGCCCTCCTGATCACCGTCACCTTCGTCCTGGCCTACGGGATGGGCTCCTCGCCGCGGCGGATGCCCAGGGTGGCGAGCAGGTCCTCGTGAAGCTCCATCCAGACGGTGTGGCAGGAGTCGGCGCGCGGGCGGTCCACCCAGGACAGCTCACCGCGCCGCACCCGCGCGAGCGCGCCGGTGAAGCGCTCGCCGTAGCCGCCGAACCGCGGCAGCAGGGCGCCCAGCTCGGCGGAGACGGTGTCGATGACCCCGCCGAGCACGGTCAGCTCGTCGAGGACACGCCCGTCCCAGGCCGCGTCCCCGTGGGTGTTGACGGCCAGCCGCCCGCTGCCGTCGGGCCGCAGCTGCCAGTCGGTGCAGGCCGTCAGGCAGCGGGCGTTGTACGCGAGGAAGGTCGCGTACCGCTCCCGCACGAAGTCTTCGAGCCCCGCCCCGGCCAGCTCCTCGGCCAGCAGCCGCTCCCCCTCCGCCCGCCCCCGGTCGGTCAGGCTCCAGCCGGAGGAACCGGCGAAGGAGGAGCGGGTGACCCGCCCGTACGCCTGGAGATCGAGCAGCAGCTCGCCCACGGCCTCCGGATCGAGACCGAAGCGTTCCGCGGCCTCCCCCTCCGTGGTCATGCCCCGCAGCCGTACGGCGTGCAGGACGAGCAACTCGGGGGCGGAGGGAATCGAGGGCTTCACCATGGGAGAGAGCCTAGGCAACGGGCCGGTAAAGGGGCCAGGCAACCCGTGCGGCCGCCGGAGCGTCCTCCCCCACACGAAGCCGGCCACCTCCACGCAAGGACATGCCATGAGCGACAAGGCCCGCGTCCTCTTCGACGCGCTCGATCTCGACCAGGACGGCACGCTGACCCTCGCCGAGGTCGTTCTCGCCCTGCGCGCGAAGGGGCCCACGCTCGCGGCGCACGGGGTGCTCCCCGCCTGGGGCGTGGGCGGCGACGACGAGTCCGCCGCCCTGTTCGACGCGGCGGACCAGAACGGCGACCGTCTCCTCAGCTTCGAGGAGTTCGCGGTCGTCGTGGACCGCCGTTTCGGGTGGTGACCTCCACGCCCCGCGGTCGCTCGGCCGCCTTCGAGAGCTGAACGCAAAAGAGCGCGCAGGCCCCACAAGTAATCGATGGTTCAACGCAACCGCACGGGCACACGGCGGCGGGGCCGCCCTCCGCTACGCGCGGTCCGCCGGCGGCGCCGTCGAGCCGCGCACCACCAGTTCGGGCTCGAAGAGCAGCTCACCGGGGTGCGAGTGGACGCCCTGGATCTGGGCGCAGAGCAGCTCGACGGCGGCCCGGCCCATCGCCTCGATGGGCTGGCGGACGGTGGAGAGCGGCGGCTCGGTGCAGTTCATGAACGCCGAGTCGTCGAAGCCGACCACCGAGACGTCCCCGGGGACGGCGAGTCCGCGCCGGCGGGCGGCCCGGATGGCCCCCAGGGCGAGCGGGTCGCTGGCGCAGACGATGCCGGTGACACCCTGTTCGAGCAGGCGGTTGGCGGCGGCCTGACCGCCTTCGAGGGAGAAGATCGAGCGGACGACGCGCTCGTCGGGGAGCGGGGCGCCGAGCGCCTCGGCGGCGGCGTGGGCGGCCCGCAGCTTCCGGCGGGAGGGCACGTGGTCGGCGGGGCCGAGCAGGAGCCCGATCCGCTCGTGGCCGAGGGAGGAGAGGTGGCGCCAGGCCTGCTCGACGGCGACGGCGTCGTCGCAGGCCACGCAGGGGAAGTCGAGGCCCTCGATGGAGGCGTTGACGAGGACGACCGGGATGTTGCGCTCGGCGAGCTGGTGGTAGTGGTCGTGCGGGGCGTCGGCCTGCGCGAAGAGCCCGCCGGCGAAGACCACGCCGGAGACCTGCTGCTGGAGGAGGAGGTCCACGTAGTCGGCCTCGGAGACGCCGCCCTTGGTCTGGGTGCAGAGCACGGGGGTGAGCCCCTGCTGGGCGAGCGCGCCTCCGATGACTTCGGCGAAGGCGGGGAAGATGGGGTTCTGCAGCTCGGGCAGGACGAGTCCGACGAGTCGGGCGCGCTCGCCCCTGAGCTGGGTGGGCCGCTCGTAGCCGAGCACGTCCAGGGCGGTGAGGACCGACTGCCGGGTCGCCTCGGACACCCCGGGCTTGCCGTTGAGGACCCGGCTGACCGTCGCCTCGCTGACCCCCACCTTCTTCGCCACTTGAGCAAGTCGTCGCGTCATGCGCGCAAGGCTAGCGCAAGCTCCGCAAGAGAATGACAGTCCGTTGCAGCTCCCGCGCAAACAGGGTGGTGGAGGCCGGGCTCACGCCCGGCCCGAGGCCATGTCCATGAGCCGGGCGAGGACCCGGCCGCCGGAGGCGGCGAGGCCGTCGTGCTCCCATTCGCTGGTGACCCAGACGCGGGCGGAGCCGATCCGGCGCGCGGTGTCGAGGGAGAGCCCGGCGTCCACGTACACGTCGTCGTGGTAGACGGCGGCGGCGAGCGGCACCCGGTTGGCGGCGAGGCGCGCGGGGTCGTACAGCCGCGGCCAGTCGGCGCGCGCGGCGAGCAGCTCGGCGGCCTCGGCGAAGGGCCGCAGTCCGGCGATCTCGCGGAACATCCAGGGGTACATCATCTCCCCGGTGAGCAGCAGGGTCCCGGCGTCCTCGGCGAACTCGGGGTGGTCGGCGAGGGCCCGGTGCGCGGCCCAGCCGGTGGGCCCGGCGCCCTGCCCGTACAGGCTCTCCTGGAGGACGGCGAAGAGCGGGGCCTCGACGTGCCCGGTCAGGGTCGCGACCTGGTGCAGGAAGGTGTCGCCGGGCGCGCCGTCGGCGTCGAGCGCCTCGTCGAGGAGCCAGTGGAGGCGCTCGAAGCCGTCGCCCATGCCGAGGGCGAGGCCGAGGGTGCGCAGCCGGCGGACGGTGAGCCGGTCGCCGTCGGGGAGGCGGACGTCGCCGGCGTCGAGGAGGCCGGCGATCCGGCGGAGCCGGCCGGCGTCCTCGGGATAGCGGGCGTAGTACTCCCGGCAGCGGTCGCGCACGCGCGGGTAGGTGCGGGCGTAGACCTCGTCGGCGGTGGCGGTGAGGCCGGGCAGGCCCCCGGTGACGTAGCAGGCGCGCAGCCCTTCGGGCGCGCGGGAAAGGTAGGTGAGGGTGAGGAAGCCGCCGTAGCTCTGGCCGAGGGTCTCCCAGGGGGTGTCGCCGCAGAGGCGGCGGCGGATCAGTTCGGCGTCGTCGACGATGGCGTCCGCCCGGAAGTGGCCGAGGTGGGCGGCGAGCCGGGCGGGGTCGGCGAAGCGGGCGGCCGCGCGGGCGGTGACGGGGGTGGAGCGGCCGGTGCCGCGCTGGTCGAGCAGGAGGACCCGGTGGGTCTTCAGGGCGTGCGGCAGCCAGCCGGGCGAACCGAGCGTGGGGCGGGGGGACTTACCGCCGGGCCCGCCCTGGAGGTAGAGCAGCCAGGGCAGTTCCTCGTCGGCGCGGGCGGGGTCGGCGACCTCGCGGGCGAAGACCTCCAGGGTGGGGCCGTCGGGGCGGGCGTGGTCGAGGGGGACGGTGAAGGTGTGGTCGGCGGTGGCGTACGCGGGGTGCAAGGAGGCTCCTGGAGGGACACGGATGGGTAACGGACGGGCCGAGCGGGATCCCACACCTTGTCAGTGCAATTTCACATTACTATGTTACGGGTCACATTCCGGCCGCTCTGGCTGTCCGATCCGCTCTTCCGCTCTCCTCGGAGTGACCCATGAACAAGCGCACCTCCACCCTGGCCATCGCCCTGGTGTCGACCCTGACCCTCGGCCTCGCGGCCTGTTCCGGCGGCCCGTCCGGCGGCAAGGCCGACGGCTCCGAGCGGAAGAACCCCGCCGCCGCCAACGCCGGCGCGGTCCTCGGCGGCACCCCGCGCCAGGGCGGCACCCTCACCGTCCTGTCCAACCAGGACTTCACCCACCTCGACCCGGCCCGCAACTGGGTCATGCCCGACATGGACTTCGGCACCCGGCTGCTCTACCGCACCCTCGTCACCTACCGGGCCGAGCCCGGCGCCAAGGGAAGCGAGCTGGTGCCCGACCTGGCCGAGGACCTCGGCACCCCCTCCGACGGCGCCAGGACCTGGACCTTCCGCCTCAAGCCCGGCCTGAAGTACGAGGACGGCACCCCGATCACCTCCCAGGACGTCAAGCACAACGTCGAGCGGTCCTTCTCCCCCGACCTGCCCGGCGGCCCCGACTACGCGGCCCGCTACCTCGCCGGCGCCAAGGGCTACCAGGGCCCCGCCCAGGGCGGACACCTCGACTCGGTGAAGACCCCCGACGCCCGCACGATCGTCTTCGAACTCGACCGGCCCTTCGCCGAGTTCCCCTTCGCCGCCACCCTGCCGACCTTCGCCCCGGTGCCCCCGAAGCAGGACAAGGGCCCCCAGTACGACAACCGCCCGTTCTCCTCGGGGCCGTACAAGATCGAGACCTACGCCCGCGACAAGCAGCTGGTCCTCGTCCGCAACACCCACTGGGACCCGAAGAGCGACTCCGTCCGCAAGGCGTACCCGGACCGGATCGTCGTCACCATGGGCCTCAAGGGCAACCAGATCGACGACCGCCTCATCGCCTCCTCCGGCACCGACGCCTCCGCGGTCTCCTGGGCCCAGCTCCGCCCCGAGTCCCTCTCCAAGGTCCTCACCAAGGCCGACGTCAAGGCCCGGATGCTCGCCGAGTCCAGCAGCTGCACCGAGATGCTCCAGATGCACACCGGCCGCGCCCCCTTCGACGACCCGAAGGTCCGCCAGGCCGTCCAGTACGCCCTCGACCGGGAGGCGATCGTCACCGCCGCCGGCGGCCCGGCCGTCACCGACTCCTCCAGCGCCGCCATGCCCGGCGCCCTCTTCGCCGGCGGCAAGCAGCCCGACACCCTGAAGATCCCGCTCTCCGGCGACCCCGAGAAGGCCAAGGCACTGCTCAAGGAGGCCGGGAAGCCCGACGGCTTCTCCACCCGCCTCACCGTCTCCACGAACGACAAGGCCATCGGCGAGGCCGTCCAGCAGTCCCTCGGCAAGGCCGGCATCAAGGTCACCATCGACACCGTCGACCCGTCCGCCTTCTACGACACCATCGGCGACACCAAGAGCCGCACCGACCTCGTCTACACCGGCTGGTGCCCCGACTTCCCCTCCGGCACCACCTTCCTCCCCTTCGTCTTCGACGGGCGCTACATCAAGGAGAAGGGCAACTCCGGCAACCACTCCCTCTTCCGCGACGACGCCACCATGAAGCGGATGGACGAGATCGCCGCCATGACCGACGGCGCCGCCGCCAACAAGGCCTGGCAGGAGCTCGACGGACAGATCCTCGCCAAGGCCCCCGTCGCCCCCGCCGCCACCAAGCGCCGCTCCCTCCTCGTCGGCACCAACGTCGCCGGCGCCTACGGCCACACCTCCTGGGGCGGACAGATCGACTACGCGACCGTCGGCCTCAAGGACCCGTCGAAGAGCACGGACTGAAGGACGCCCCTCCCATGACCACGACCACGACCACCCCTCCGGTCCACCCGGGCGACGGGGCCTGGCGGCTCGTCCGCGCGGAGCTGCGCCGCCGCGCCTCCCTCAAGGTCTCGCTCGCCGTCGTCGCCCTCTTCGCGGTGATGACCGCGGCCGCCCCGCTGATCGCCGCGCTGGGCGGCTGGGGCCCCGAGGAGTTCGACAAGTCCGCCGTCGACCCGTACCTCGGCGGACTGCCGATCGGGCCGCTCGGCGGCGTCTCCGCCGACCACTGGCTCGGCGTCGAACCCGTCACCGGCCGCGACCTGTTCGCCCGGGTCGTGCACGGCGCCCAGGTCTCCCTGCTCATCGCCTTCGCCGCCACCGCGATCGTCGTCCTCGCCGGCACCACCGCCGGCATCGCCGCCGGCTACTTCGGCGGCCGCACCGACACGGTCCTCTCTCGGCTCATGGACCTCACGATGTCCTTCCCCTCCCTCATCTTCATGATCGCCATGATGTCGGTGGCCAGGGACGTCGACCGGACCCTGCTCATGACCCTCGTCATCGGCCTCTTCGGCTGGCCCGGCGTCGCCCGGGTCGTCCGCGGCCAGACCCTCTCCCTCAAACACCGCGAGTACGTCGACGCCGCCCGCGTCGGCGGCTCGGGACCCTGGCGGATCCTCGCCCGCGACATCCTCCCGGGCGTCGCGGGGCCGGTCATCGCGTACACCACGCTGATGGTCCCCGGCATGATCGCCACCGAGGCCGCGCTGAGCTACCTCGGCGTCGGGGTCCGCCCGCCGACCCCGTCCTGGGGCCAGATGATCGCCGAGAGCGTCGCCTACTACGACACGGACCCCATGTACTTCCTCGTCCCCAGCCTCTGCCTCTTCCTCACCGTGCTCGCCTTCACGCTCCTCGGCGACGCGCTGCGCGACGTCCTCGACCCCCGGGGGAGCCGTACGTGATCCTCTACCTCGGCCGCCGGCTCCTCGGCGTGCTCGGCGTGCTCCTCGCCATCGCCGCCGTCACCTTCACCATCTTCTACGTCCTCCCCTCCGACCCGGCCGCCGCCGCCTGCGGCAAGGCGTGCAGCGACGAACGCCTGGAGGCGATCCGCGCCCACATGGGCCTGGACGCCCCCGTCTGGCGCCAGTTCGCCGACTTCGTCACCGGGATCTTCACCGGCCGGACCATGGGCACCGGCCGGTACGCCCTGCACTGCGACTTCCCCTGCCTCGGCTACTCGTACGAGAACAGCGAGGGCGTCTGGGACCTGCTCGTCGACCGGCTGCCCGTCTCCGCCTCGCTCGCGGTCGGCGCCGCCGTCCTCTGGCTGGCCCTCGGCCTGTCGGCCGGCGTCACCGCGGCGCTCCGCAAGGACACCCTCACCGACCGGGCCCTCATGATCGGCGCGGTCGCCGCCGCCTCCCTGCCCGTCTACTTCACCTCCGTCCTCCTCATCTACGGGATGATCCGGCTCACCGGCCTGCTGCCCTACCCGCAGTACGTCCCCTTCACCTCCGACCCGCTGTCCTGGGCCTCCAACCTGCTCCTCCCGTGGCTGGCACTGGCGATCCTGTACGCCGCCATGTACGCCCGGCAGAGCCGCGGCGCGATGATCGAGTCCATGGCGGAGCCGTACATCCGCACGGCCCGCGCCAAGGGCCTGCCGCGCCGCACGGTCGTCGTCAAGCACGGTCTGCGGGCCGGCATGACGCCGGTCCTCACCCTCTTCGGGATGGACCTCGGCGGACTCCTCGCCGGCGCCGTCATCACCGAGTCGCTCTTCGGACTCCCCGGCATCGGACGCCTCTTCTACGGCGCCCTCACCACCGGCGACCAGCCCGTCATCCTCGGGGTGACGCTGCTCGCGGCCACCTTCATCGTCGTCGCCAACCTGGCCGTGGACCTGCTGTACGCCGTCGTCGACCCGCGAGTGAGGTACTGATGGCCGACCCCACCCCGCTCCTGACCGTACGGGACCTCAGCGTCACCTTCCCCACCCCGCGCGGCCCCGTCCGTGCCGTGGACTCCCTCTCCTTCGACGTACCGCACGGCCGCACCCTCGGCATCGTCGGCGAGTCGGGCTCCGGCAAGTCCGTGACCTCGCTCGCCGTCATGGGCCTGCACACCGGCGCCGAGGTCACCGGCTCCGTCGCCCTCGACGGCCGCGAACTCGTCGGCCTGCCCGACCGGGAGCTCAACCGGCTGCGCGGCCGACGAATGGCGATGATCTTCCAGGACCCGCTCTCCAGCCTCCACCCGTACTACACGGTCGGCGAACAGATCGCCGAACACCACCGCGTCCACTTCGGCACCCGCAGGGCCGCCGCCCGCGCCCGCGCCGTCGAGGCGCTCGCCGAGGTCGGCATCCCCGAACCCGGACGCCGGGCCGGGGAGTACCCGCACCAGTTCTCCGGCGGCATGCGCCAGCGGGTCATGATCGCGATGGCGCTGGTCTGCGAACCCGACCTGCTCATCGCCGACGAACCGACCACCGCGCTCGACGTCACCGTGCAGGCCCAGATCCTCGACCTCCTCGCCCGCCTCCAGCAGGAGCGCCGGCTCTCCGTGGTCATGATCACCCACGACCTCGGCGTGGTGGCCCGGGTCGCCCACGAGGTGCTCGTGATGTACGGCGGCCGCGCCGCCGAACAGGCCCCGGTCGACACCCTGTTCGCCGCGCCCGCCCACCCGTACACCCGCGGGCTGCTCGACTCCCTCCCCCGCCTCGACGACCCCGACGACGTACCGCTCCACGCCATCCCCGGCAGCCCGCCGTCCCTGCTCGACCCCGCGCCCGGCTGCGCCTTCGCGCCCCGCTGCGCCCGCGCGGCCGCCGGCACGCCGGAGGAGCGGAACCTCTGCGCCCACGAGCGGCCCGCGCTCGGCGGCCCCCAAGGGCACACCGCCGCCTGCCACTTCGCGGCCTTCCCGGCCTTCCCGGCCTCTCCCGCGTACGAAGGAATCGCCCCGTGACCACCACCACCCCGCCCGGTACGGACCCGGCACCGCCGCTGCTGCGGGTCCGGGACCTGGCGATGACCTTCCCGGGCCGCCGGCGCTCGGCGCCCGTGCGCGCCGTCGACGGCGTCGGCTTCGACCTGGCGGCCGGCGAGACCCTGGGCCTGGTCGGCGAGTCCGGCTGCGGCAAGTCGACCACCGGCCGGATGATCGTCCGGCTCCTGGAACCGACCGCGGGCTCCGTCGAGTACGACGGCCGCCCCATCGCCCACCTCTCCCAGCGGGGGATGAAGCCGCTCCGCCGCGAGATCCAGATGGTCTTCCAGGACCCCCACTCCTCCCTCAACCCCCGCCAGTCGGTGGCCCGGATCATCGCCGAACCCCTGCTGGTGCAAGGGAGTTCGGCCGAGGAGGCGCGCAAGCGGGCGGTGGAGCTGATGGAGCTCGTCGGGCTCATCCCCGAACACGCCGACCGGCGCCCGCACGAGTTCTCCGGCGGCCAGGCACAGCGCATCGGCATCGCCCGCGCGCTCGCCCCCGGCCCCCGGCTCGTCGTCGCCGACGAGCCCGTCTCGGCGCTCGACGTCTCCGTCCAGGCGCAGATCGTCAACCTGATGGAACGGCTCCAGGACGAACTCGGCCTCGCCTACCTCTTCATCGCCCACGACCTGTCGGTGGTGAAGCGCGTCTGCGACCGGGTCGCCGTGATGTACCTGGGCCGGATCGTCGAGATCGGCGCGAAGGACCGGGTGTACGGAGCCCCCGCCCACCCCTACACGCGGGCGCTGCTCTCCGCCGTACCCCTGCCGGACCCGGCGGCGGAGCGGACCCGGGAACGCATCACGCTCCTCGGCGATCCGCCCAGCCCCGCCGCTCCCCCACCGGGCTGCACCTTCCACCCGCGCTGCCCGAAGGCGCAGGCGATCTGCCGCACCGAGGCCCCGGCCCTCCGCCCGCTCGCCCCGGGCGAACCGAGGGAGGTGGCCTGCCACTTCCCCGAGCAACCCTGACCGAACGGAGGGGAGGGGAGGGAAGGGGAGGACAGGGCCTGGGTCGGGGGCGCGAGGAGGGCGGGACCCGGGGGTCAAGGGCCCAGGGGTCAGGGGCCCAGGGGTCAGCCGGAGGACATCGCCAGGCCCATCATCAGGACCAGCGCCCACGGGGCGGCGAGCACCACGAGGGAGGTGACCGCGAGGGTCGTCCGCAGGGTCCGCAGGGAGCGGCGGTACGGCGGCACCCAGGCGAGCGCGAGCAGCACGGCGGCCAGGGCGATCATCGTCTCGAACCCGCTGGTGTAGCCCTCGGCGGCGAAGAACGCGAACTCGCCCACCAGAAGCGGGAGTCCGGGAAGCGTCGCCGCGAGGGGCGCCTTCCACCAGGTCGGGTCGTGGTGGGCGCGGTTGCCGGTAGCCGTCGTCATGCCCCCAGTCGACCACCGACGGGGGCGGGCCGGAATCGGGCCCCGTACTCAGAGCGACGACCGTACGTACTCAGTCGCGGGCGCCACACCCGGGACCCGTCACCGGGGGCGGGCCCCGGACGTCCCCCAGGGGACCTCGTCCGTCACCCGAAGAGCGGGCCCGACCCTCACCCCCAGAGGACCTCGTCGGTCACCCCGACGGATGGGCCCGAGCGTCCCCTCGGGGGATGAGCCCGCCCGTCGCCACGAGCGGGCGGCCCGTCCCGCCCGCTCG
>NZ_JBHTST010000079.1:0-37251 GCF_042794995.1 Streptomyces sp. NPDC056503 | reverse complement strand
CCCGCGAGGCGCCGGTCCACCGGGCCCCGCACTCAGCCGGCCGCGCGGTAGGCCGTGGTCAGCCGCGCCACCGCACCCGCCGGGTCACCGGAGAGCAGCCGGTGGTCGGCCTCGGCGAAGGGCTTCGCCGCCGCCTCCGTGACCCGCTGCCCGATGCGATCCTGCACCAGCAGCCGGGCCCGGGCCACCAGACGCCGCGCCTCGGGTGAATCGCCCCGCCCGGCCGCCTGGAGCACCCGGGCCGCGAGCCCGAGCGCCTTCAGGGTGGTCTCCCCGCCCTTGGGTGCCGCCGTCAGGGTGGTGAGCCCCCAGCCGTACGGGTACTGCGGGTCGTACGCCGCGTCTCCGACGTTCACCGGCAGCTGGGCCTCCGACCGCGGCCAGGTCACCGGCAGCTGCCCGGTGAAGGGCTTCCGGCCGAAGAGCACGTCCGCGACGCCGTCGCCCTCCGTGCCCGGCAGCCAGGACGCCACCAGGGCGTCGATCTCCGGCAGCCGGTCGCCGATCAGCTGAGGCCGCCCCGAGACGACCAGCACCGCGCACGGCATCGCCGCGCACACCCGGTCCACCGCCGCCTTGTCGGCGGCGCTCAGCTCCAGGTCGTGGCCGTTGCCGACGTCCCCGACGCCCTCCGCGTACGGCGTCTCGCCGACCACCACGACCCCGGCGTCGTACCCCTCCACCGGTGCGGCGGCGTCCTTCGAGTACGTCAGCCCGGGCGCGGTCTTCCGTATCCCTTCGAGGATCGTCGTGCCGGTGGTCCGCTTCCCGGAGGAGCCCTGCCAGCTGATCGTCCAGCCGCCGGTCTGGTTGCCCAGGTCGTCGGCGTTCGAGCCGGCCACGTACACCTTCTGCGAGGGCTTCAGCGGCAGCACCCCGCCGTCGTTCTTCAGCAGGACCTGCGAGGCGGCCGCCGCCTCGCGGGCCACCGCCCGGTGCTCGGCCGAGCCGACCGAGGGGAGGTGGGTGGTGTCCGCGTACGGCTTCTCGAAGAGTCCGAGCCGGAACTTCTGCGTCAGGATCCGGGCCACGGCGTCGTCGATCCGGGAGACCGGGATCCGGCCCGCCTCGACCTCGGCCACCAGGGTCCGGGTGAACTCCTGGTAGTTCGTCGGCACCATGATCATGTCCAGGCCTGCGTTGACCGAGGTCCGCACGTCGCTCGGGTAGTCCCCGGGGATCTGGTCGATGGCCTGCCAGTCGCTGATGACGAAGCCCTCGAAGCCCATCCGGTCCTTCAGCACCCCGTTGATCAGCTCGGCGTTGGCGTGCATCTTCACCGGGCCGAGGTCGTCCCCGAGGATGTCGACCGAGGAGTACGAGGGCATGACCGTGCCCGCCCCGCGCTTCACCGCCTCCGCGAACGGCGCCAGGTGCACCGCCTCCAGCTCCTCGCGGGTGACCTTGGTGACGCCCTGGTCGATCGTGTACGAGCCGGTCGCCGACGACCCGAACTCCGTGCCGCCGTCGCCCACGAAGTGCTTGGCGCTGGTCAGCACCTTGTCGTTGCGGTCCAGGTCGCGCCCGTCGGCCGCGCCCTGCATGCCGTTGACGACCGTCTCCATCGCGGTCACCAGCGCCGGGTCCTCGCCGAAGGCCTCGTACGACCGCCCCCAGCGCTCGTCCCGCGTCACGCACAGGCACGGGGCGAAGTCCCAGGGGACTCCGGTCGCGCGGACCTCCTTGGCCGTGACGGCGCCGGTCCGCGCGGCGAGCGCGGGGTCGCGGGAGGCGCCGACGCCGATGTTGTGCGGCATGATCGTGGCCCCGGCCACGTTGTTGTGCCCGTGCACCGCGTCCACGCCGTAGACCAGCGGGATCTGGAGGCGGGTCGCCCGGGTCCGCAGCTGGTAGCCGTCGACCATCCGCGCCCACGCCTCCGGCGTGTTGGGGGTGGGCACCGAACCGCCGCCGGAGAGCAGCGAGCCGAGCGCGTACCCGGCGATGTCGCCGGGCGCCCGCAGGGCGTTCCGCTCGGCCTGGGTCATCTGCCCGGCCTTCTCGGCCAGGGTCATCCGGGAGAGCAGGTCGGCGACCCGCCGCTGCACCGGCAGCCGCTTGTCGAGGTACGGCAGTCCGTGCGCGTTCACCACGACGACCGGGTCCTCGGCGGGCGCCTTCGCGCCCTCGACGGTGAGCTTCACCGGGATGGTCTCGCCGGCCTCGCCGGCCCTGTCCTTCAGCGTCTCGACGGTGATCGAGCGGGTGGTGCCGGAGGGCGTCCCGGCGGGGAAGACGAGGCTGCCGGCCACCGGCCGGTAGTCCTTCCCCGCCTCGGCCGGCCCGTCGTCGTCCGTCGCGTACGCGACGGTGACCGGCTGGTCCGTCGGGGCCGCGCCCGTCGTGTTCACCGTGACGTCGATCCGGGCGGCGGAGCCCTCCGCCACCGGGTGCACGGCTGCCCCCGTCACCACCTGGGTGGTCAGCGCCGGGTCGGCCTTCCCGTACAGCTCCACCCCGTCGAGCGCGAAGGAGCCCGGTGCGCCCGTGGGCAGCGTCAGCGCGTACCCCCACATCCGGTCGAGGCCGAGGACCTGGTCGATGCCGCCGACCGGCTGGTAGTCGGCGCGGTACTGGAAGGAGGAGAAGGGCAGTTCGACGAGGTGCCAGCCCTCCCAGTCGTCGGTGAAGGAGGTCGTCCACAGCTCGGACGCCTCGCCGTTCGCGCCGCCGTCCTTCAGCTCGAAGGCGATGCGCTTGCCGGAGCCGGGCGGCAGCGGCGCGGTGTTCTGCCCGTACCACCAGAAGCGGACGCCCCGGTGGGCGGTCCAGTCCTCGGCCGGCTCGTCGAAGGCGAAGTCATGGGTGAAGCCGCCCCAGCCGCTGATGTCGTAGCGGCCTTCGAGGACCTTGCCCCCCTCGGGGGCGTCGGCCCGTTCGGCGAGCGAGAGCGCCGGATGGTCGTCGGCGTCGCCGCCCCAGGTGAAGATCCCCTCGGCGGGAGGATTCCCGAAGGGGACCTCGCCCTCGAAGCGGTCGACGGCCCGGGGCGCGGGCTCGTCGTCCGCGCCGGGCACGGCGGCGCTGGGCCCGGCCCCGACGAGCCCAGCGATCAGGGCGGTGACGGCGGTGGCGGCGAGCCCTCGGGCGCGCGCTCTCCTGCGGTGGTGCGGGTGCGGCATGGGATGTGCTCCTGAGGAAGGGGAGACGGGGAGAAGGGTCGGATCGGACGTGAGGAGGGGCCGGGGCGTGTCGCCCCGGCCCGAAGGCGCGGTTCAGGACGCCTGGTGGGTCCACTTCTGGTTGGCGCCGCCGGTGCACGTCCAGATCTGCGCCCGGGTGCCGTCGGCGGAGGAGTTGCCCGTGGCGTCCAGGCACTTGTCGGCGGCGAGGTTCACCACGTCATGGGTGACGGGGTCGTACCGCCACCGCTGGGCGCCCGTCCCGTTGCAGGTGTACAGCTGCACCTTGCCGCCGTCGGCGACCGTGCCGCCGGCGACGTCGAGGCACTTGCCGAGCGCCCGCACGCTGCCGTCCGCGGCGAGCGTCCACCGCTGCGCCGCCGTGCCGTTGCAGCCGTGGAGCTGGACGGCGGTGCCGTCGGCGGTCGCGGCCCCGGCCACGTCCAGGCACCTGCCCGCGAGCCCGGTCAGGGCCCCGGCCGGAGCTCCGGCGCCCGGCGTCCCGGACCAGGTGAAGGTGGCGGTGGTGTGGGCCGGCAGGCCGTACGTGAAGGACTGGCCGCCCCAGTCGACGCGGACGGACTGGGTCGATCCGCCGCGGTTGTGCGCGATGAGGGCCTTGGAGCCGTCGGTGTTGCGCCAGGCCACGTTCTGCACGGTCGCGTTGTCGGTGGAGGCGATCCGGTACGCCCCCGGCCTCACGAACTTGGTGAGGTGGCCGGTCGTGTAGTACTCGATCGTGTAGTCGACCTGTCCGGCCCGCGGGCCGCCCTCCTGCACGGTGACCAGCCCGGTGCAGGTGCCGCAACCCCCGTTGTGCGGGCCCATGTCCTGGTTGAGCGCCAGGCTCCACTTCACCAGGCTGCTGCTCCAGTTGCGGGCGTAGGAGACGATGTCCTTCAGGTCCTCGTCGTGCTGGTTCCCGATCCAGGTGCCGCCGGAGTGCTCGGTGCTGAACTGGCGCACCGACGGGTACTGGTCGTGGACCTGGGTGCCGACGGCGGGGTCGCCGGCGTAGCCGTGCCAGGCGATGCCGCCGAAGAGCGGGTCGTTCCGGACGCCCGCGTCACCGAGGACGGCCGCGCCGAAGCCGGCGTAGTCGCCGTAGTTCCAGTCGTGCACCAGGACCTTGGTGGTGATTCCGGCGGCCCGGAAGGCCGGGTAGACGTGGTTCTTGGTGAACTCGACGAGCCCGGACGGGTTCCAGCTCATGCCCGGGTAGTTCATGGCGGTGGGGTTGCCGGCCTGACAGCAGTTCGGCTCGTTCTGCACGGAGAGGTAGTCGACCCGCACGCCCGCCGCCTGGTAGCTCTGGACGTACTTCACCAGGTACTGGGCGTACGTCGGGTAGTGCTCCCACTTCAGCCAGCCCATCCGGTCCATCCGGCCGTTGTCCTTCATCCAGCCGGGGGCGCTCCAGGGCACGCCCTTGACCCGGAGCGCCGGGTTGAGCTGCTTCGCCTGCGAGGTCAGCAGCCGCACGCCGGTGTCGTAGCCGTTCGCGCCGAAGTCGCCGAGGTCGCAGCAGGTGTCGTCGAGGGAGACGTTCCCGGGCCGGGAGAGGTCCGAGGCGCCGATGGGGTTGCGGACGAAGGAGAGCCCGATGCCGTCGGACGGCGAGAACAGCTTGCGCATGACCTCGTCGCGGGTGGCGGCGCCGACCGCCCCGCCGCGCAGGAGGTGGGCGGTGGTGTCGGTGATCGAGGCGCCGCCGCCCTCGAACCGCTGGTAGGTGGTCGACTCGTCGACGGTGATCGTGTGGCTCGCGGTGCCGCCGGCGGGGCCGAAGGCGAGCGGCGCCTGCGGGGCGAGCCCGCGCGTGACGGCGCGGCCTCCGGCGTCGGAGGTGGTGGTCAGCCAGACGTCCACCCGCTCGCCGGCGGCCTGCGCGGTGCCGGGCGCGGTGAGGACCAGGCCCGTCGCCACGAGGGCGCCGGTGAGGAGGGCGGCGAGCGCGCGGGGGCGGGAGCGCGTCCCGTGGCGCGCACCCCGCAGAGGATTGAGCTGCACCTGACAACCCTTTCGTCGAGGCGTACCGCGGTGCCGTCCGGACCCGGCCCGCCCGGTTCCGCCCGTGTCCCGCAAGGCGGTAAGCCTTTTATCAAGTGGTGAACTTATGGACGCGCCGACCGCCCGTCAACCCCTCCCGCCTCCAACTCCCGAAGCCCCCGGTCACTCTGACGGCCCGTACGACAGCCCCTGGAGCGCGGTGCGTTCGGGAGGTTACGGTGGACCGGCGACCCGATCCGCGACGCTCGCCCGTGCCCGCCCGCGCGGAGACGAGGGCGGCAGTCCCGCCGCCGCCCTCGCCCGCCCCTGAGGTCAGGACCCCGCACCGGCGTCCGCGGGCCGGTCCAGCCGGTCCAGGGCCGCCGCCGTCAGCGCCGTGATCGCCGCGGGGAGCGCCGAGCGCGCCTCCGGGGCGAAGCGGGAGGAGTGGTTCGGGGGGACCCGGCCCGGGCCGGCGGCCCACTGGCGGCGGCCGGTGACGCCCGTCATCCAGTACACCAGCGGCACGTCGCCGGCCCCGTGGAGCCCGTCGCCCGCGCCGCCGTACAGGGAGAAGTCCTCCGACGCCGCCGACGCGGGCCAGTCCGCCACCCGCTCCGGACCGAACAGGGCCGTGTGGGCCGCCCGCACCGCCGCCGTCGCGGCCGGGTCGCCCCACAGCGCCGGGGTCCGGTTCACCCGCGCGATCTCCGGGTCGCGCGGACAGGCGGAGGCCGCGCACTCGGCCCGCACGATCCGCTCCACCGACGCCAGCGCCCGGTCCAGGGACGCGTCGGTGAGGGCCCGCAGCCCGATGCCGAGGGACGCCGTGTCGGGCACGACGTTGACCGCGGTCCCCGCCCGCAGCGTCCCCACCGTGAGCGTCACATGGTCGCCCGGCGCGCTCTCCCGGGACACCACCGTCTGCAGCCGCAGCACCACCGCCGCCGCCGTCACGACCGGATCCACCGTGAGCTGCGGCGTCCCCGCGTGCCCGCCCCGCCCGTGCACCGTCACCTCCAGCGCCGCGCTCGCCGCCGTCACCGGCGCCCGGGGCGTGCCGTGCGCGACAAGCCCGGCCGGCAGCGGCGCCGCGTGCTGCGCGAGCACCACGTCCGGGACGCCGAACCGCTCGTACGCCCCGTCCGCCAGCAACGCCCGCGCCCCGGTCAGCGTCTCCTCCGCCGGCTGGCCCACCACCACCAGCGTGCCGCGCCAGTCCGCCGTCGTCCGGGACAGCAGCTCCGCCGCCCCGGCCGCCGCCGCCAGGTGCAGATCGTGGCCGCAAGCGTGCATGGCGCCGTTCCCGGAGGCGTACGGCAGCCCCGTCTCCTCCACCAGCGGCAGCGCGTCGAGCTCCGCCCGCAGCCAGACCCGCGGACCGGGGCCGTTGCGCAGCACCCCGACCACGCCGTGCCCGCCGACGCCCCGGGTCACCTCCAGGCCGAGCGCCGCCAGCCGGTCGCCGAACACCCGGGCCGTCCGCGCCTCCGCGCCGGACAGCTCGGGAGAGGAGTGGACGTCCAGATAGAGCGTCAGGGCGGGACGGACCGCCTCCCCGGCGAGGGCCAGGGCGGGGCGGGACGTGACGGCGTACGGGGCGGGCATGGGCTGTCTCCTTCGTCCGGCTGTCGCCGGCTCCTGCCGGCGGGAACGGGTCGCTGGCGTCGCGTGCCAGCGGGATGCCAGCGGACGGCGGGCCGAACGGTGAGCGGAGGGCGCTGCAATGGAGTCACGGCAGACGGCCCCGGACGGGGCCGCGGACCCTGAGGAGGCACCATGAACAAGGACCTGAGCACCCTCGCCGACGAGATCCTGGAGCTGGAGGCCGAGACCTTCGAGATCTCCGACTACTCGGACGCCAGCGAGGTCGTGCTGGCCGGCTCCACGAGCACCAGCTCCACCTCGACCTGCAGCTCCACCACCAGCACCACCTCCTGCTCCGCCTGACCCCCGTCCGGGTCCGCTGCGCGCCCGGTGTCCGTGGCCTCCACGGACACCGGGCGCGTCGGTGCGCACGGGCTACGGGAACGGGTGCGGAACCCGGTGGACCTCGCCGTCCGTGAGGTCCGTCGCCCGGTGGCCGCCGTGCCGCAGCGCGGTCCGCAGGCGGGGCATCAGCGGGGCCCGCTGCCGGTTCCAGCCGAAGTCGATCGGCAGCAGCCCCGGCACCAGGGTGCTGACCGTGCGCAGCCCCATCCGCTCCTGTTCCGGCGTCGTCTGGTCGACCACGACGACGTCGTGCCCCGCTCCGGTGAGCGCCTCCGTCACCACCCGCAGGTCGTCGCGCAGATCGAGCGTCCGGGGCCGCCCCGACTCCTCCCACTCCCGGTAGGTCTCCTCGAAGGACCGCACCGCCCGCGGCTCCAGGAAGGCCCGCGCGTGCGCGGCCATCCGCGGCAGCCCGTACAGCTGGGCGTGGTCCTTCAGATGCCGGACGCGGTCGAAGTCGTCGGCCATCGCCTCCAGTTCGTCCCGCCGCTCGCGCGTCTGCCGGGACAGGTGAGGGATGTAGGTGAGGACCTCCGAGAGCGCCCCCTCCACGGCCGCCCGCGGATCGAGCGAGGCCGCCGCCGCGAAGGACAGCAGCCCCGGGCCGCCGTCCCGGCGCACCGCGACCGCCGTCACCACCGGGACCGGCAGATCGATCCGGTTGTCCAGGACGTGCACGTCGTACCCCTGGAGCGCGGCCCGCTCGGCCATGGCCGCGGAGGCCCGGCCGCCGACCGTCGCCAGGTCGACGGCGGGCAGCCGGGCCGCCCCGTACCAGGCGTTCAGGAAGGCGTCCCGCTCCACGAGTTCGAGGAGCCCGCCGAGCACCGCCTCCTCCAGGCTGCCGCCGATGGCGCAGCCGTTGGAGCACTCGAAGACGAAGTTGTCCGCCTGGAGGCCCGCGCTGTAGTAGACGAGCCGGGACGGCACCAGCACGGGCCGCTCGTCGCGCAGCGACCAGCCCCACTCCCAGGGGATCGCCCGGTCCGGGTCGAAGGGGGCGACGAGCGGGTCCTCCCGGTAGGTGCGCTCCGCGTAGAAGCCGCACTCCGCCGGATCGACCGCCCGGTCCCGCAGCTCGTTCCAGGAGCCGGTGACCGGCGCGCGCGGGGCGCGCCGGTGGGTGCCCGCGTACCGTTCGAGCCCTTCCAGGAAGGCCAGCGTGCGGCTGGTCGCGAAGACGTTCTCCTGCCCGCTCCACGTCACGTCGTTCAGCCCGGCGTAGCCGCGCACGAAGACGCTGCCCGCGACCGGGGCCGTCGTCGGCGAGGTGACGCTCAGCCAGGTCCCGCCGCCCAGCGCCCCGCACACCGGATTGGCCAGCGCCTCCTCGGGGATCGGGTACGAGCCCGCCGGCCGCAGCCGGTACGCTCCCGGGTCCGGCTTGCGGCGCTCCACCAGCTCCATCGCGCGCGGCCCCGCTTCCTCCGGGGCGGGGGAGCAGTCCGGGCAGAGCGGCTCGGCGAGCAGCGGAAAGGTGCGCACCGCGAGCGTCGCCAGGTCGATCCGGGTCACCTGGGGCAGCGCCCGGTCGGCGGGCGCGACGGCCGGCGGCTCGGCCCCCGGCCCGTCCAGGACCGCCGCGCAGACCGCCGCCACCGCGTCGTACACGTGCGGGGTGAGCAGCGGCCAGGCCCCGGCCGGGCGCGGACCCTCGGGCCCGCCGGTCTCCAGCGCGTCCCGCTCGCTCCGGCTGCGCAGCCGCTGCCAGCGCACGGCCAGACAGCGCCCGCAGGCGGGCGCGGTGCCGTCACCGCCCCAGGGACCGACCAGCACCGCCGAGGCGGTGAGGTGGACCCGGGCACCGGCCCGCTCGGCCGCCCACGCGTCCGGCGCGCCGGGCCCGCCCGCCGGGGCGGCGGCGTCGGTGACCCCGACCGGTACCACCGGCACGTCGGCGCCGAGCCGCCAGGACAGCGCGGCCCGCAGCTCCGCCCGGGCCCGGTCCATCGGCGGCTCCACGGGCCGCTCCGTCACCGGGGCGCTCACGACGACCTCGTCCAGCGGAAGGTCTTCACCGCGACCGCCCCGAAGACCACCGCGAACACCACGAGTCCGGCGCAGCCCAGCCACACGTCGGAGGCGTCGCCCCGCCCGGCGAGCGCGTGCGAGACGGCGTCGTTGAGATAGCGCAGCGGCATCACGAGCGACACCTTCCGGAGCCACTCCGGCATCGAGTCGAGCGGGAAGAAGGAGCCGGAGAGGAACGCCATCGGCAGCATCAGGAAGTTGGCGACGGCGGCCACCGACTCCGGGGTGTCCGCGAAGGAGCCGATGATCACCCCGAGGAGGAGGAAGGTCGTCACCCCGAGCGCGAGCACCGGGATCAGCAGCGGCCAGCCGGAGGCGGGCTCCAGGCCGAAGACCGGCAGCATCGCCACCCCGACGAAGAGCAGCGACTGCACCGCCCCCACCACCAGGGCGATGACGTACCGGGAGCCGATGACCGCCGACAGCGGCGCCGGGGACATCCGGATCAGCCGCAGGATGTCGTCCGACCGCCACTGCATCAGGGTGAAGGCGATCCCGAAGACGGCGGCGTTCGCCACGCCCCAGGACAGCACTCCGGCCGCCGTGTAGGAGAGGTACGGGAGACCGCTCTCCTCCACCGCCTGGCCCTTGAAGATCAGACCGAAGACGACGAGGAAGAGGAGCGGGAAGGCGAAGGTGAAGAAGAGGGTGGTCTTGTCCCGGATCTGGGCCCGGTAGCCCGCCCCGGTCAGTGCGGCGTAGGCGCTCATGGTCACGGCTCCGTGATGGTCTCGGCGGCGGGGGTCCCGGCGGGCTTCCCGGCGGCGGGGTCGGCGGTGAGGCCCGACGTCAGGTCCAGGTAGACGTCCTCCAGGCTCGGGGTGCGCGTCTGCACCCCGTCCAGGCCGGCGAGCCGGTCGACGGCGGACAGCACCTGGCCGGGCGCGTGGGTCTCCAGGACGAGCGAACCGCCCTGCTCGCTCACCCGCTCCACGCCGTCGATTCCGGCGGCCCGCCGCCGGTCGAGCCGGCCCAGCGGCAGCAGGAGCCGGCTCGGTGCGTGCGCGGCGGCGACCAGGTTGTGCGGGGAGTCCGTCACGGCGACCCGGCCGTCGACGAGGATCGCGATCCGGTCGCACAGCGCCTCGGCCTCGTCGAGGTGGTGGGTGGTGTAGACGATCGTGCGGCCCGCCGCCTTCAGCCCGCGCAGCACCTCCCACAGCGCCCGCCGGGCCTGCGGGTCGAGCGCGGCCGTCGGCTCGTCGAGGAAGATCAGCTCCGGCCCGTGGACCAGGGCCGAGGCGATGGCGAGGCGCTGCCGCTGCCCGCCGGAGAGGTTCTCCACCCGGACGTTCCGCTGCGCGGTCAGACCGACCGCCTCCAGGGTGGTGTCGACGCTCCCGGGACGGGCCCCGTAGAGCGCGGCGACCGTGCGCAGGTGCTCGTGCGCGGTCTGTCGGACGAAGAAGGCCGAGGACTGCGTCTGCACCCCGATCCGGGGCAGCAGGCCGGTGTCCCGGGGCCAGGGGGAACGACCGAAGAGCGCGACCGAGCCCGTGTCGGCCCGGCGCAGCCCTTCCATGATCTCCACCAGGGTCGACTTGCCCGCCCCGTTGGGGCCGAGCAGTCCGAAGAACTCGCCCTGGCGGATCTCCAGGGACACGGCGTCGACGGCGAGCCGGTCCCCGTACCGCTTGGAGACCTCCTCGACGCGGACGGCTGCGGGCGGCGGTCCGCCGGCGTGATGGGGGGACGACATGGCCTGTACCTCACTCATGCGGTGCGTGGTCCTTCGACGGAGGGGAGGGAAGAGGGGGTGCGGTCGTCACCGCAGCAGCAGGAACAGCAGGGCGGCGGTGGCCGTCACGGCGAGCAGCACCAGGAGCACGGCCCCCGACGCGTACGCCGCGTAGAGCCGCCGAGCCCGGGGCGGGTAGCCGGCCACCGCCTCCGCCCCGCCGCTCCGGCGCAGCGCCAGATAGGCGCGGGTCTCCGGAGCGAGCCGGGCGGTGCCGAGCGCGTGCCCCAGCATCCGGTAGCCGTCGAGAGGCGGCAGCGGCACCAGATTGCCGAGACCCTGGATGGTGCCGAGCAGCAACAGGCCGGCGACGAAGGGCCGTTCGGCCGCGCCGGCCGGCAGCAGGAGCCACCAGACGCCGAACGGCAGCAGGAGCGCCATGTTGAGGTACGCGCCCGCTCCGGCGATCACCAGCTTGGCCCGCAGCCCCGGCAGGAACAGGTAGTCGTCGACCGTGCAGTACAGCAGCGCGGCCGGCAGCCGCCACTTCAGCCCGATCTCGGTGACGTGCCCGCCGTAGTGCTGGGCGGCGACCCCGTGGGCCAGTTCGTGCACGGTGATGCTGAACCAGAGGAAGAGCGCGATCCCGGCGAGCGCCGCCGGCCGCCCGGTCAGCCCGCCCGCCGCCGCGACCAGCGGCCCCGCCTGCCAGGCGAGCAGCACGAGCAGGGCGAGGACGGCGGCGGCGAGGGGGAGCTGGACGGCGGGGCGGAGGACCGGGCGCAGCACCCGGTGCAGCCGCGCCGTGGTGGCGTCGGCGTCCCTCACCATCGGACGGGTGCCCCGCCAGAGGGAGTTGGGCGGCTCCGGCTCCGGGGCGGGCACCACCGGGTCGGGCGCGCCGACGAGCAGCCCCCGGGTGCCGAGCAGGCCGAGCAGCCGGTTCCAGTGCTCCTCCCCGACCCGGCGCCCGAACCGCTCCGCGTACAGCGGCGCGAGGTCGTCCAGGGTGCGGGTCCCGTCGAGCCGGGCGATCAGGAAGTGCTCCTTCTCCCCGACCTCGAAAGCGGCCCCCGTGGCGGGGTGCCGGATCAGGCGCACGGTCCTCGGCCCGCGCAGCAGCGGCGGGCTGAACCGCACCCCGGGCCGCAGCTCCGGCCGGTACGCCCGCCGGGCGGCGGCCGCCGTCACGCGTCCACCCCCGCCGGGTCCGGTACGCCCTCGCGCAGCACCCGGCCCAGGGCGAAGGAGAGGTACGCCTCGTCGCGGATCGTCACATGGAGCCGGTTGTTGGTCATGTGCATGTAGGGAGACAGGAGTCGGGGCAGCACCGCCGACACCTCCGTCAGCGGCTCCATCGGCGCCGCGTCCACCGGCTCCGTCCGCTCCTGCCCGGTGTCCTCGCGGGCCGGCCCCTCCCACACCGGGAACGACAGCGCGCCCCGGGCCGTCAGCTCCTCCACCCGCGACCGCAGCTCCAGGCAGTGCGCGGCCCAGCCCCGCAGGAAGGACGGCAGCCGCTCCGGCTCCCCGGCCCCGACCGCCGCGCGGACCGCCGCGAACCGGCGGGCCAGCGACGGGGCGAGCTCCGCGTAGCCGCGCTCGTACTCCTCCGAACCGATGAACCCGCTGTCGGGGAACGCCCGGTGCCAGAAGCGGTAGTAGCCGTCCAGGTAGTCGGCGAGCCGGTCCTCCTCCGGCAGGAAGCAGCTCGCCATCACCATCATCAACTGCGCCGAGGTGCCGAGCAGCACCGTGCGCAGATGCAGGTTCATCGTCCGGAAGGCGTCCACGACGAGGTCGCTGGAGTGCCGGAAGTGCCACTCCGCCAGCTCCACGCCGGCCGGCCCGCCGTACTTGGCGTACTCGGGGGCGTACGGCTCCTCGCGGAAGGAGTTGTTGGGCCGCAGCCGCATCCGGCCGTCCCCGCCCATGTACCGGGTCCGGTCCTCGCCGGGGAACTCGATGTCGAACAGGGCGTTGTAGAAGTCCTTCAGGAAGCCCGAGTCCACCTCGTACAGCGCCGGCCGGCTCCTCAGGAACGCGGCGAGCGCCTCCTCGGCCCGCCGCCGCACCTCGGGAGCCGCCGCCGCGCTCGACGGCCGCAGCCGCAGCCGTACGTGCGGCCCCTCCAGCCAGTAGTTGATGAAGAAGTACCCGGCGAGCAGGCCCTCCTCGGAGAGCCGGGCGACCAGCGGACGCACGCAGTCGACGAGCAGCGGGCGGGGGCTGGCCGCGTAGAAGACGTGCAGCGCCAGCCAGGGGCCGGGGCCGCCGGTCCCGGGGGTCGGGTGCGGGGTGGTCAGTTCCGGCATGTCGGGCCGTCCTCGGTAGCCGTACGGGCAGGGGCGGGGGGAGCGGGGGAGGCGAAGGTCTCGACGGCCAGTTCGGCCACGTGCCGACCGCGCGCGGAGACGAGCTGGAGCCCGTCCTCGGCCGGCAGCATCTCGCGCAGCACCACCGACGCCCCCTCGCCCCGGTCGATCAGGGCGTCGAAGGCGGTCAGCGACAGCGGGCTCTCGAAGTCCACGTACAGCGGCTTCGCGCCCGGCACCCGCCGCCCGGCCCGCTGCGGGGTCGCGAAGACCCGGTCCGGCAGCCCGTGCGCCCGCTGCCAGCGGCGCCACTCCAGCCACCAGGCCGACTCGTCGCCGCCCGGCCGGCGCACCGGCAGGACCGCCGTCCCCGCCGTCCACGCCCGCCGTGCCAGGACCACGTCATCGTGGACGACCCGGGGCCTGCGGGTCACCCCGTCCACCGCGGGGCCCACCGGCACCCCGCCCCACACGTCGGCCGGCGTCATGGTGCTCGGCGACAGGAGCAGCAGTGTCCGGGGGATCGCCGGGAGCGCCACCGGCACCAGATAGCCGAGGTAGACGGGGATCACCCGGCAGCCGAGCCGCCGCGAGCGCAGCACCAGCCGGTCCGTCTCCTCGTCGTGCGTCAGATACAGGTCGTCCAGCTCGATCCGGGCCTCCTCCGGCACCGTCGACGTCTCGCCCGGACAGACGACCTGGTGGTCCGTCAGCCTCCCGTGGAGGTTGAGGTTGCTGGTCACCGGGCCACCGGTCAGCTCCGCGAAGACGGCGCCCTCCGGCTGCCGCTCCCGCAGTTCCTCCCGCAGCCGCGCCGACAGCCCGGCGCCCTCCGCCTCGCCCTCGTCCCCGTCCCCGCCGTCGCCGTCGAAGACGTGGGTGAAGCGGCTGAACGGGAAGGCCAGCCCGCCGTACGAACGGTTCAGCACCACCCGGTGCCCGTCCGCCCCGCCGCGCAGGTCGATCTGGAGGTGGTGGCTCTGCGGGACGAAGTCCCCGGTCACCGGCGCGAGTTCCGCGGCCACGTCGGAGAGCAGCGAGGCCGGGAGCCGCAGCTCCTCCGCACCGCCGTCCCGCTCCCACGCCTCCCGCATCCCGGTCGCGAACCGCCGCCGCGCCTCGTCCAGGCTCCGCAGCGCCGGCTGCCCGAGCCAGTTCTCCTCCGGCACGTAGGCCCCGTCCGCGTCGAACGGGACGCGCTTGGCCGTGAACGACAGGTACTGGTCGAACAGGTCCTCGTGGAAGTCGTGCACCAGACCCAGCAGGTCGTCGCAGCGCCCGCCCCGCCCGTACCGGGCCAGGAAGAAGCCGCGCAGCGTGATCCGGTGCGGCAGCGTCAGGTCGAACAGCGGCAGGACGCCCTCCACCGCGCGCAGCGCCCGCCCGGTCCCGCCGCCGAGCAGCTCCGCGCCGGCCGTCACCCCGTCACCCGCGCTCACGTCCTCGTACAGCAGCGTCTGCGGCAGCGTCGGCTCCTCGGCGCCGAGCCCGGCCAGCACACCGAGCAGCCCCGCGCGCAGCTCCCGCAGGAGCGACCGCCGTTCGGCGAGCCCGGCGGCCGGATAGCGGGCCAGGCACTCCGCCGGGCCGTCCAGGCCGCCCGCGACCGTCTCCGCCCAGCCGGCGCCGAGTCCGCGCAGCGCCTCCTGGAAGGAGCGCAGCGGGTCCGGGCCGTGCACGTCCGGGCGGAGCGCGGGCACCTGCACCATGCCGACCCCGAGCAGCGCCGCCGCGTACCGCTCGCACTCCTCGGGCTCCGCCCCGTGCTCCCGCCGCAGCCACCCGATCAGGTCCCCGTACCGCAGTCCCTCGCGTGCGCCGAGGAAGCCGAGCAGACGCTCCAGGGCGCCGCTGCTCCGCAGGTAGAACAGCCGGTCGCGGACCGCGTCGAAGGTGACGGCCGCGCTGTCGTCGCCGGCCGTGACCCACTGGCGTACGTAGCGGATCCGGTCCTCGTCACGTCCCCAGCCGGGGGAGAGGACCACGGGCAGGTCACGCCGCCGCACGGGGTCCGCGAGGATCAGCTCCGCGATCCGGGCGAGCGCCACCACCGTCAGCCGGACGTGGCTCGACCACTCCTCCCCGAGGCGCAGTTCCCCGCTCGCCCGCGTCCCGGCCGCCGCACCCCCGGCCCCCGAGGCCCCGGTCGCCGCATCGCCGGGCCCGCCCGCGAACACCCCGGACGCCACCGGCGTCAGCGTGCTGAACGGGCTCGTCTTGCACGCCGTGCGGTACAGGTACGTCAGCGCCGACCGCTCGATCTTCCGCATCCGCCGGCCCGGCTCGGCCGCCCGGTCCGCGAGGTACGCGTCGAGCCGCGAGTCCAGCGTCGGCGAGGCCAGCAGCAGCCCGAGCCGCAGCCGGTCCTCCGCGAGCGCCGCCCGGAGCGCGCCGCGCGCCCCGCGCACCTCCTCCGCCAGCAGCCCGGGCCCCTCCGCGAGGAGGTCGGCGTAGCGGCCCCGGTCCTTGAGCCAGCCGCCCACCCGCGCCCCGGCCGCCGGGTCCAGACCGGCGACGAGCCGTTCGGCGGCGTCCGGGTCCGTGGGCAGGCGGTTGTTGAAGATCTGGCGGCGCAGCGTGAGCAGTGCCCTGCGGGCACGGTCACCGGCGGCGTCGGCGGCCTCGACGAGGCCGTGCAGCACCTCGCTCAGCGCCTCGCCCTCACCGGCCAGTCGGTGTTCGTGCGCCAGGACCTCGTCCGCCCAGGCGCGGGAGCGCGGGCAGCGCAGCCCCCGGACGGTCTCCACCGGCAGTCCCGAGGCCCGCAGCAGGAAGCGCCGCCCGACCTCCCAGCCGGGCGCGGTCCGCTCGGTCGTCGTCATCGCGGCCCCCTCAGACGATCTCGTGGCGGAAGTCGGCGGGCCGGGGCCGCTCGTGCCCCAGCGGCATGATCAGCAGCGGCGCCTCCTCGGTCCCCGCGAGCCCCAGCCGCTCCACGAACGAGACGTTGTCGAAGCCGAGCGCGACGCCCGCGCCGACTCCCAGCGCCGAGGCGGCCAGGTAGAAGGTCTGTGCCACGGCGCCGGCCGTGGCGACGGCGATCCGGTAGCCCCGGTCGCCGACCGCGTCCAGGACGGCCGCCGTGCGGACCGTCGGCACGAGGACGGCGCCGGCCTGCTCCAGGTTGTAGTTGGCGAGGAAGTAGTTCGCCTGGAGGAAGTCCCCCTGCTCCCCGGGGGCGACCGGCAGCAGGCCGCCGCCGTCGGGGTCGTAGGCGTAGGCGCCCGGTTCGATCCCCTCGACGTGGTTGACGAAGACGTACAGCCGCACCAGCGACCCGCCGCCGGCGGTGTCGGCCTCGCCGCCCAGCGAGGTGGCCGCGCAGGCGGCGAGCACGGCCGACAGCTCGCCGGGCGTCACCGGCCGGGACGCGTCGAACCGGCCGAAGCTGGACCGCCGTTCGCGCAGCACCCGGCGCACCGGGACCTCCGGCAGCACCGGCGCGGGCAGCGCCACCCGGTCCGGCCCCTCCGGCAGCGGTCGGACCGCCGCCGCGACGAGCGCGCCCGGCGCGGGCCGGTCGGTGGCGCCCGCGAGCGTGGCCGCGTGCATGGCCCGGACGGTCGGGAAGCCGATGACGGTACGGGACCGCTCCAGGTCCCGGTGGCGCACGGCGGGATCGTGCGCGGCGACCGCCTCCCGTACGGGGGGCGTGCCGTCCCAGGTCAGCGGCACCACCGCGAAGACCGTCTCCTCCTCGCCCCCGGTGCCGAGCAGCCCGTTCAGCCGCGCCTCGTCGAACCAGAACACCGGCCCGACGGCGAGGCCGTGCGCGGCGGCCCACACCCGCCAGGTCTGCACGAGCGTGCCCACGTCGGTGCAGACCACGTGGAAGCCGAAGCTGTTGTACTTGAACGCGGTCTGCCAGTACTTCACCGAGAGCAGCAGGTACTGGTCGGTCTCCCGCGCCGGGGCCGGCGCGTCCTGGCCCAGCGCCTCCCGCACCAGCGCCGTCACGTCCCCGGTCAGCACCCGCTGCACGGCGTGCCGGTGCACGTCGTAGTAGTGCAGCCCCGGGGTGAGCGGCCCGGAGGGCCCGGCGGCCCAGTGCACGGCGACGGGGTACAGGCCGCCCCCGCCCGCCGTCCCGCGCGACCAGTTGGCGTGCGGATAGAGCGGCAGGCCCGGCAGGTCGCTGTTGGCCTGGACGCCCAGGCGGCGGCCGGTCAGGCCGTAGGAGTCCTTCAGCATCGCGGCCAGCAGCGGCAGCGTGAAACCCCTCTCGGCCGGGCGACCCGGCGCGGGCAGCAGCCCGGCGGCCGCGGGGGCGCCGGAGCCGTCCCCGGCCGGCAGGGCGTACGGCTCCACCCCCGGGTAGAACTTCCCCTTGCGCGGGGCGTCCGGCCAGTCGGGGACGAAGTCGGCGGGTTCCATCGGGACGCGGCCGCGGTGCAGCACGGCGTCGGCGTACTCATGGGCGTACCCCATGGGGTCGGCCCCCTTTCGGACGTTCGGATGGCGTGCGGGTCGGCTCAAGGGAACGGATGGGGGGCGGGATGGAGGCCGGCGGGTCCGAGCGCGGCCCGGGTCCGGGGCATGTGGCGGGCGCGCTGCCGCGCCCAGCCGAAGTCGATCGGCAGCAGTCCGGGCACCAGCACCTTGACCGTGTGCAGACCGAGGGCCCGCTGCTCGGGCAGGGTCTGGTCGACGACGACCACGTCGAAGCCGTCCGCCGCCACGGCGTCCACCGCCCGCAGCAGGTCCTCCCGCAGATCGGGCGAGGCGGCCCGCCCCGAGGCGTCGGGCCATGCCAGGTCCGCGACGGCGAGCGGCGGACGCGGCTCCTCCTGCCGCAGCAGGAAGTCGGCGTGCCGGCCCATCTCCGGGATCCCGTACAGGATCGGATGGTCGTGCAGGCTCGTGACCAGGTCGAAGTCGGCGGCCATCGCCCGCAGCCGGGCCTCGTCGCGTACCGTCCTGCCGACCAGGTTGACCGCGTCGGTGGCGATCTCGCACAGCGCCGAATCGAGCGCCGACTCCGGGTCGAGCCCGGCGCCGGCCCCGAAGCACATCCGGCCGGTGCCGCCGTCGACCCGCTCGGCGCACGCGGTGACCACCGGGATCGGGAACCCGACGCGGGTGTCGAAGAACCGGGCCCGGTAGCCGTACATCGCCAGCCGGTCCACCATGTGCCGGGTGGAGCGCCGGGCGCTGGTCGCCGCGTCGATCTCGCGCAGCGGCCGCCGCCCGTACCAGGCCAGCAGGAAGGCGTCCCGCTCGACGACCTCCATCAGGCCGAAGTAGACGGCCTCCTCCAGGCTGCCGCCGGAGGCGCAGCCGTTGGAGCTCTCCTGCACGAAGCGGTGCTCCAGACCGGGCGCGTGATAGTACGCCAGCACCTCCGGCACCGGCCGGGGCTTCCCGTCCCGCAGCGACCAGCCCCACACCCACGGGATCGGCCGGTCCGGGGCGAACGGCGTCACCCGGGGGTTGGCCCGGTAGAAGGCGGCGTCGTACAGACCGGTCTCGCGCGGGTCCACCGCGTCCGGGCCCAGCTCGTCGAAGGAGGCGACGAGCGAGGCGGGGCGGGTGCGGGCGCGCATCCCCGCGTACCGTTCGAGCCCTTCCAGGACCCCGATGCTCCGGCTGCGGTCGTAGGTGTCGGCGTGCCCGCCCCAGAACGTCTCCCGCAGATAGGCGCCGGAACGGGTCGAGAAGCAGCCGACGGTGGCCGAGGTCGTGGTCGAGGCCACGTCGAAGACGACCGACGGACCGACCGCGCCCCAGTGCGGGTTGGCGAAGGCGTCCACCGGCAGCCCGTACGCCTCGACCGGCCGCACCCGGAACGCCCCGGGACGGTGCTTCGGCGCGGGCCGCAGGGCCGGCTCGGCGCCCTCGGCCGTGTCCGTGCCCACCCGGCCGCACACCGGGCACTCCGGGTCGGGCACGAGCGGATGGGTCCGGACGGTGAGCGAGTCCAGGTCGAGCAGCCGGACGTACGGATACGGACCCGGCCCGGCCGGCTCCCCGTCGAGCCCGGCCACCAGCGCGGCCACGGCCGCCGCCGCGAACGGGATGCCGTAGGGCCACGCGCCCGCCGCCCGGGTGTCCCCGCCCAGTTCGAGCCCCTCGCGCAGCGGCACCGACCGCACGCCCTGCCAGCGCCGCTCCAGACAGGTCGCGCAGCCGGGCGCGTTCTCGGCCGACGGCCGCGGACCGATCACGATCTGACGCCCGTACAGTCGCACCGGCAGCGCCCCGGCGCGACCGGCCGCCCGGGGCGGGGCGGTGTAGGCGTCCACGAGCCCCAGTGCCGCCACGTCGAGCTCCCGCTCCGCCGCGAGCTCGGCGAGGGCGGTGCCCAGCGCCCGGGCGAAGGAGTCCGCCGCCGGATGCCCCGGGTCGGCGAGGTCGGGGCGGGTCCCGGCCGGTGCTCCGCGGTCCGGGGGAGCGCTGGTCTCAGCCGGCATCGGCGGCCGCCCGGGTCAGCAGGACGCGGACGGTGAGGATGCCGGCCGTCGGCAGGTCGGCGGCGTGGGTGGGCACCACGAAGGCGTCCCGCCCGGCCGCCGCGAGCCGCTCCAGGATCCGCGCCCACCCCACCGGCGCCCCGGCCCCCTCGGCCGGACCCGCCTCCGTCACCCGTACGAGCGCCGGGTCGAGGTCCCGCAGCAGCGGATCGCCCGGATCGGCGGCGATCCTCGACTCCGGTCCCTCCGAAGCCAGTTGGGCATCGCCGAGCAGCTCCCGCACGGCGTCGACGGCGGCGCCCGGCAGATCGAGGGCCGCGCCGACCGCCCAGCGGCCCGCGCCGCCGCCGGTCCCGGCGGTCCGCGCGAGGACCACCGAGGCGCCCGAGCGGTCCCGCTCACCGAGGTCGAGCAGCTCCACGTCCCGTTCCAGGAGCGCGGCCGAGCGCAGCAGGAACGTCAGCTCCGGGTCCTCCCCGCACGCCTCGGGCACGAGCACGGCCACCCGGCCCCCGCCGGCGAGCGCCAGGCGCAGGGCGTCGTGCGCCAGCGCCGACAGGAGTCCGGCCGCCGCCGCCTCCGGCAGGTCGCCGCCCGCCCCGGCGCCCGCCCGGGTCGGCTCGAAGCGCCGGTCGGCGTTGGCCGGGCCGAAGGGCCGCACGGCACCGGCCGGCAGCCGCACGGCCTCCTTCGTCAGCAGCGAGGTCCCGGTCGTCCACGCGGTCGCGGCACCGGAACCGCCCGTCCCCGAGGCGATCGTGAGCGATTCCGGCGCCACCTCCGGGAGTCCGGCCGCCGCCGGCGCGGCGCCGGGCACCACGTGCTCCGCGTAGAGCGCGGCCGCCGCGTTCAGCGCCCGCAGCCGCGCCCCGGCGGTGTGGTGCACGTCGAAGGCGGTGACGGTCCGGACGCTTCCGGAGCCGAGGCCCAGGGTGACCGCGCCGACCTTGAGCGGCGTCTGCGTCAGCCGCTCGTCCGCGTAGGCGGTGAACACCCCGGCGTGCGGCCCGACCAGCGCCGACCGCCGCTCCAGCTCCGCCAGCGGGCCCTGCGCCGCGTCGTCGTCCGGCGCGGTGGCGACCGTCGGGAGGAAGGCCGGCCGGGCGGGCGCCGACGTGAGCTCCACCGGCTCGGGGGCGGCGGCCGGCCGCGCGCAGAACGGGCAGCGGGGGTGGGGCAGCAGCGGCTCGGCGGCCACGTCGAAGGTCGCGGTGTGCTGGACGAGCAGCTTGTCGCGGGTCTCCGCCGGCAGGACGCCGGTCGTCAGCCGGAACACCTCGTACCCGAGGAGGTTCCCCAGCATCGCGGCGAGCGGCCCGGTCGGAGCCGGCCCGGCCGTCCCGGTGCCGAGCGCCAGCCCGCTCCACAGCGTGGCCGCGTCGGCCGCCTCGCCCGCCGCGCCCAGCCGGAGCGCGGCACAGGCCCAGCAGGTGGTGGCCTCGTCGTTCATCACCGGGCCGACCACCGCGCGGTCGCCGAAGGTCCAGGCGGGCAGCAGCGCCCGGCCGGCCGGGACGCCCGCGCGCAGCAGCTCCAGGACGGTGCCGGGCGTGCCGGGCGCGGCGGCGGCCACCACCAGGTCGTACCCCTCGTACGCGGCCCAGCCCGCGCCGCCGGCCGGGAGCACCGCCAGCTCCACCGGGCAGCCCTCGGCGGCGAGCGCGGCGGCCTCGGCGCGGACGGCGGCGAAGTCCTCGGGGAGGGTGGCGCCGGTGCCGTCGGCGAGGGCGGGCTCGACGCCGACGGCGGCGCAGCCGTTGCGGAGCAGGGAGAGCACACACCAGCGGGCCACGGGACCGTCGCCGAGGACCGCGACCCGGGTGGCGCGGTAGCGGGCGAAGCGGGCGTCGGCGTCGTCGGCGTAGTGGTCGACGTAGGCGATCTGCGGGGCGAAGCGGTCGGCCGCCGCCGCCGGGGCGGCCGGTTCCTCCGGGGGCGCGGTGACGGGGCGGGCGAATCCGCGCGCGTAGAGCGCCTTCACCAGTTCGCCCACCATCGCCTTCTGCCGGTCGCCGAAGCCGCCGCAGATCTCCTCGACGGTGCGTGCGCCGTCGAGGTGGGGGAGGAGCAGGGTGGCGAAGCGGTAGCCGGACGCGCCGGTGAGGCGGAAGCCGCCGTCGGCGTTGTGGAAGATCACGCCGTCGGGGGTCCGGGTGTAGAGGACGTCGCGGCGGACGCGCGGCCGGGTTCCGGCGACGTCCGTGTACGACGGTGAGGAGCTGCTCATGCGTGCGTCACACCTCTCGTGGCGGGGCGGGGGCGGGGCGGAACGGCCCGGGGGGTGCGGGGCCGGCCGCCGAGGGGATGGCAACGGTGCGGTGGGGGCGGGTGGGGACGGTGGGACGGAACGGCTCGCGAGGGACGCCGTCGGAAGCGGGAGGGGGCGGGAACGGGGCGGGCGCGGGGACGGGGCCGTCAGCGCAGCGCGGCGGGCAGGGGCGGCCGCGGTGGGGCCGGCGGGGGTGCGGCGGGGGCGCCCGCGGTCCGGCGGGCGTGCGCCCGCAGCAGGGCGAGCGGCCGGAAGGCGCCCGGCAGGCCCTCCTCCAGGAAGCCGGCGTCGAGGAGCCGTTCGAGGATCAGTTCGGCCGTCTCGGCGGGTACGTCGAGGACGGCGGCGGCGCGTTCCGCGGTGAGCGGCTCGAACGGGCAGGCGGCGAGGCGCAGATGGGCCTCGGCGAGGGCGGGGGAGAGTCGGCCCAGGGCCTCGTCGAGGCGCTGCGGCACGGAGGTGCGGGGGTCGTCGGAGAGGCTGAGGCGCCCCGCCGGATCGTGGGCGAGCCAGTCGGCGTAGTCCGCGAGCCGGAGCCGGGGCCGGGTCAGCAGCCGGGCGGCGGCGATCCGCAGGGCGAGCGGATGGTGGCCGCAGGCGTCGGCGAGGCGCCGGGCGGCGGCCGGTTCGGCGGCGATCCGCTCGTGGCCGAGCGCGGTGGTGAGCAGCGTGCGGGACTCCGCCGGGGCGAGCGCGCCGAGCCGGTGCACGGTCCCGCCGTGGGTGGCGACCAGGGCGGCGAGTCCGGTGCGGCTGGTGACGAGCGCGGCGGCGTCGGCGTGCGCGGTGAGCAGCGGGCGCACCTGGTCGGGGTGGACCACGTCGTCGAGGACGAGCAGGGCGGACCCGGCACGGGGCCCGTCGGGCAGCGCCCGACGCAGCTCGGCGGCGGCCTCCTCGGCCGTGCGCGGGGTGCCGTCCGGGTGGGTGAGCTGGACCAGGGCGCTGCCGCCGGGGTGCCGGTCGGCCACGAGGTGGGCCACGTGGAGGGCGAGGGCGCTCTTGCCGATGCCGGGGGCGCCGGAGAGGACGGCCACGGGGGCGCGGCCGCCGTCGGCCTCGCCGCGGGTCAGCAGCCGGACCAGGGCGTCGACCTCGTCCTCCCGGCCGGTGAAGCCGGGCACGGTCGGCAGCGGCGCGGTGGCGGTTCCCGGCGGGGACGCGGAAGCGGTGGCGCGGACGGCTCCGGCGGACCGCTCCGAGCGGGGCTCCGCGGTCCGCTCCAGGACGGTTCCGACGGTGGTCCCGACCGTGGCCCCGACGGTGGTCCCGACCGGGTACAGCGGTCCTCGCCCGCTGTCGTCGGGGCCGAGGTCCTCGCCGCGCAGCATGGCCAGTTCGAGCCTCCGCAGCTCGGCCCGGGGGTCGACGCCGAGCCGGTCGCGGAGCTGTTCCTTGATGCGCCGGTACTCGGCGAGCGCTTCCGTCTGCCGTCCGAGCCGGTAGAGCGCCGTCATGAGCTGTTCGGCGAACCGCTCGTGCGCCGGGTATACGCGCGTAACCTCCCATAGATCGACGAGGGCTTCGCGACATCGACCGTGCTCCAGTTCGATGTCCACGACCCGCTCCAGGACCCGCAGCCGTTCCTCCGCGAGGCGCGGCACCTCGTCGCGGTGGAGCAGTTCGGAGGGCACGTTGGCGAGCAGGGGCCCCTGCCAGAGGGCGAGCGCGGCGCGCAGCTCGTACAGCTCGGAGCCGGGGTCGCCGGTGGCGGCCCGCTCGACGAGCCGGCGGAAGTGGAGCAGGTCGAGGCTCCCGGCGTCGGCGTCGATGCGGTAGCCGCCGGCCACCGCCACCACGGCCTGGTCCTCGATGCCGTACTTGGCGAAGAGCCGCCGCAGCCGCAGCACGCAGCTCTGCAGCGCGGCCTTGGCGGTGGGCGGCTGGTCCTCGCCCCAGACCGCCCCGCGCAGCCGGTCGGTGGAGACGATGGAGCCCGGGCGGACCAGCAGCGCGGCGAGCAGCGCCGTCGGCTTGGACGGCGGGAGCACGACGGTGTCCCGTCCGTCGGTGATGCTCAGGGGCCCCAGCAGTTGGAATCGCACGATGTCTCCGTCTTCCCCGAGTCCGGACCCGGCCGCGGTCGTGTCGCGGGCCGGTGATGCCTGGTCGTACGACGGACGGGTGGCGGGTGCGCCGGCCGTCCGTGTCTGCGGATCCGGCCCGGCGGCGGTCGACCGGCCGGGCGGAAGGGCTACACCCCGGCGGAGCCGGGACGCCGGAGACGGGGGGTGGGGGGCCGAGCGGGGACAGCGGGCATGCGGAACCACCGGGGGGAGTGGAGGGGCGGGCGATGCGCTGGGCGGTCGTGGCCGGGAATGGCCCGGAGGTGGGGGGCGTGACCCCGGTCGGCGGCGGGGTCAGGACGGAAGGTACAGGGAGCGCGAGGGGCGGACCAGGGGGCGTGTGCTTCAGGTCAAGCGCCCCTCCGAGTGCTTGACGGTTCGGTGTCCGATGTGCGGTCGCGGAACCGGAAGCCGGACCGGTCGTGGATCACCGAGGTCGCCGACCCGGTGTGTCCACGATCCGGACGGTCGCCGGAAGCGTGTCCCCCCGGTGGGGGCGCTGTCGGCGGGCCCGGCCCGCGCGCGAACAATGGCCGTTTTTCGATCAACTTCCGGCCGGGGGAATCGCGTCGAGGGCGATCCGGGCCAGGATCGGGAGGTGGTCGCTGCGCGTCTCGGGGAGGGTGCGGATCCGGGCCACGGTGCCGCCTCGGGCCAGGACCTGGTCGATCCGCGCCACCGGGAGGACGGCCGGGTAGCTCAGGGCGAGGCCGCGCTCGGGGACGTCGAGGCGCGAGGTCAGCGGGGCCAGGCCGCGGTCGTCGACGGTGCCGTTCAGGTCGCCGGCCAGGACCACCCGCGCGGACTTCTCCGCCGCCAGGATCCGCCCCAGGCGGGCGGCGCTCTCGTCGCGCCGGGCCGACGCGAGGCCGGCGGGCCCGAGGCGGACGGACGGCAGGTGGACGACGTACGCCGCCACCTCCCCGTACGGCGTGCGCACCTCGGCCCGCAGCGCCCGCTGCCACGGCTCGGCGATGTCCGGCGGCTTGATGTCGAGGGCCAGGGTCTCGCCGAGCGGGTGGCGGGACCAGAGGCCGACCGTGCCGCGCACGGCGTGGTACGGGTAGCGGGGCGCGAGCTCCCGGCGGTAGACCGCCAGCGCCGGATCGACCAGCTCCTGGAGGGCGATCAGGTCGGCGCCGCCGTCGGCCAGCGCCCGGGCCGTGCCGGCCGGGTCGGCGTTGTCGTCGGCGACGTTGTGCTGGATCACGGTGAGCTCGCGGGCACCGGGCGGCCCGGCCGGCAGCAGCAGCGGCCCGAAGGCGGCGGTCCACGCCACGACCGGGACGAGCAGCGCGACCAGGGCCGTACGGCTGCGCCGGGCCGCCGCGCAGAGGAGCAGGAGCGCGGTGAAGGGGCCGAGCCAGAAGAGGAACGTCTCCAGCAGGCTGCCCAGCCGCCCCGGGGTGTTCGGCACGCGGCGGTGCAGCGCGAGCACCCCGGCGGTCGCCAGGCCGAGGACGGCGAGCAGCCGTCCGCGCCGGCGCCCGCCGCCCGGCGCGCGCCGGATCCGCCACGGCCACCGCACGCCCGGTTTTCCCTCGCGCCCCGCCACGTCCATCCGCCCTTCCCCCGGCCTTCCCCCGACGTCCCTGATCAGGACGTTCCCGGCCGTCCGGCGGTTGCCGGCCGTTTGGGGCCGACTTGGGATGGGCATGTCAGGGCCCGGTCGTCCGTCCCGCCTGGCGCACGGTGCGACCCCTCACCCCCCATCACCTCGACCCCACCAGGGAGCCGGAGTTGAAGACCTCGCGCCGTGTCACCAAGGGAGCAGCCGTCCTCGGCAGCGCCCTCGCGCTCCTCCTCGCCTTCCCGGGCGGCGCCCTCGCCGCTCCGCCCCCCGCGCTTCCCGCGAACGCGGACGCCCTGGAGCGGACCTACCAGCCCGCGTACGACTACGACACCGACGGCTGCTACCCGACGGCCGCGATAGGCCCCGACGGCACCCTCAACCCCGGCCTCAACCCCTCCGGCACGGTGAGCGGGCAGTGCCGGGACTCCTGGGACCTGACCGGCACCAACGGCTACGCCCGCTCGCTCTGCGACAACGGCTGGTGCGCGGTCCTCTACGGCCTGTACTTCGAGAAGGACCAGGCCGTCTGGGGCAGCGGGCTCGGCGGCCACCGCCACGACTGGGAACACGTCGTCGTCTGGATCCAGAACGGGCAGGCCCAGTACGTCTCCACCTCGAACCACGGCTCCTTCACCGTCCACGCCCGCGACAGGATCCGCTGGGACGGCACCCACCCGAAGGTCGTCTACCACAAGGACGGCATCTCCACCCACTGCTTCCGCGCCGCCAACACCAACGACGAGCCGCCCGAGAACCACCAGGGCACGTGGCAGTTCCCCGCGCTCGTCGGCTGGAACGGCTATCCGCCCGGCCTCCGCGAGAAGCTCAGCCAGGCCGACTTCGGCAGCGCCCACTTCGGCCTGAAGGACGGCAGCTTCGCCGACCACCTGGCCAAGGCGAAGCCGGCCGGCATCGCCTTCGACCCCTACGCGTAGTCCGCCGGGCGCGGGCCGGGGCTCAGGTGGAGACCCGGTCCCGCAGCGCGGTCTGCCAGGCGGGCGCCGGGATGCTCGGCGCCCGCTCGGGCCGGCGGCCGCCCTGGGCGAAGAAGTCGACCAGCGGCAGCAGCCCGGCCCCGACCGTCACCGCCTCGGGGCCGAGGGTGCCCAGCGCGATCTCCGTGCGGTCACCGGGGTGGCGGAGCGCGTACGCGCGGGCGTACGCCGACACGACGGCGAGGAAGCGGGTGCCGAGCTGGAGCCCGGCCCAGCCGCCGACGAGGATCCGCTCGGGCTGGAAGAGGTTGACCAGGTCGGCCATGCCCGCACCGAGGTACTCGGCCGTCTCGTCGAGCACCGCGAGCGCGATCGCGTCCGCCGCCCCGTCGCCCTCCGGATACGCCGCGGCCAGCATCGCCGTGAGCGCCGTCTCCTCGTCGGCCCCCGCCGGCGGGTTCCCGCCGGCCTCGCGCCAGCGTTCGAGCAGCGCCTCGGCGCCCGCGTACGCCTCCAGGCAGCCCTGGGCGCCGCAGCGGCAGCGCCGGCCCCGTACCCGTACCGTCAGGTGGCCCCACTCCAGTGCCCGGCCCGGGCCCAGCGGGTCCGTGACCACGCAGGCGCCGACGCCGGAGCCGAAGAGGACGACGACGGCGCTGCGGGCGCCCCGCCCCGCGCCGAACCACATCTCGGCCTGGCCGAGGGTCTTGGCGCCGTTCTCGATGCGGTACGGGACCTCCGGCGGCAGGTCGACGGCCTCGCGCAGCAGCCGTTCCAGCGGGACCGCGTCCCAGCCGATCGTCTGGCCGTGCACCACCGCCCCGCTCCCGTCGGTGCGCTCCACGATGCCGGGGACGCCGATCCCGACGCCGAGCAGCCGTTCCGGGGGGACTCCCGCCGTGCGCAGGACCTCCGCGATGCCGTCCCGGAGGTGGGCGACGACGACGCCGACCTCGTACCGGCCCGTGCGCGGGCCCGACGTCGCCAACGGGCGCTCCGTGCGGGCCAGTTCCGTGAGGGCGAGGTCGAACAGCTCGATCCGGACCCGGGTCTCGCCGATGTCGACGCCGATCATGTGGCCGCTGCCCGGCGCGATCCGCAGCAGGGTGCGGGGGCGGCCGCCCGCCGAGTCGACGCTGCCGGCCTCCTCGACGAGGCCCTCGGTGACCAGCTCCGCGACCACGTTGCTGATCGAACCGGAGGAGAGGCCGGTCGCGGGGCCCAGCATCAGGCGGCTCATCGGGCCCTCGAAGTAGAGCCTGCGCAGCACCGCCGTCCGGTTCTCGCGTCGCAGGTCGCGCACCGTGCGGCCACTCTTCGCGTGCACTCTCGTCCCCGTCCGTCGTAGTCGTCGGCTGCAACATACCCGCACGACAAGCCTTGACGCGACCTTCTCATGGGGTTTAACTCACATCCTAAATTAAGCCGACGCGGTGGAGAGCGGTCCGGGCGCTCCCCCTGTCGGTACTCCCGCCTTCCCTGAAAGGGACCAGGAGCCATGCGCAGAATCAGAGCCGCCGTCACGGGTGCCGTCACCCTCTCCCTCGTTCTCACCGCGACCGCCTGTGGCGGCGGCGGAGAGGACGGCGGCGGCCAGGCGACGAAGACCCTCACCTACTGGGCGTCCAACCAGGGCTCCAGCCTGGAGGTCGACAAGAAGGTCCTCCAGCCCGAGCTGGAGGAGTTCGAGCGCCGCACCGGCATCAAGGTCAAGCTGGAGGTGGTTCCGTGGTCCGACCTGCTCAACCGGATCCTCACCGCCACCACCTCGGGCCAGGGCCCGGACGTCCTCAACATCGGCAACACCTGGAGCGCCTCGCTCCAGGCCACCGGCGCCCTCCTCCCCTGGGATGCGAAGAACTTCGACGCCATCGGCGGCAAGGACCGCTTCGTCGACTCCGCCCTCGGCTCCACCGGCGTCCCCGGCCAGGACCCGGCCGCCGTCCCGCTCTACTCGATGGCCTACGCCCTCTACTACAACAAGCAGATGTTCAAGGACGCCGGCATAGCCAAGCCGCCGACGACCTGGGACGAGGTGGTCGCCGCCGGCAAGAAGCTCAGCAAGGACGGCAAGTCCGGCATCGGCGTCGAGGGCTCCAACCTCTCCAACAACATCCACCAGGTCTTCGTCCTCGCCAAGCAGCACGGCGCCGACTTCTTCACCGCCGACGGCAAGCCCGACTTCACCTCCGACGGCGCCGTCGCCGCCGTCAAGCAGTACGTCGACCTCATGGCCACCCACAAGATCGTGGCCGCCGGCAACGCCGAGTACGCCCAGAACCAGTCCCTCAGCGACTTCGCCAAGGACAAGACGGGCATGGTCCTCTGGCAGACCCCGTCCCAGACCTTCGCCTCCCAGGGCATGTCCGAGGAGGAGTGGGGCGTCGTCCCCGCCCCCGTCCCCTCCGGCAAGCCGGGCACCGGCACCGCCACCAACTCGATGGTCGCCGGCATCAACATGGCCGTCTTCAAGAACACCAAGAACCTCGACGGCGCCCTGAAGTTCGTGAAGTTCATGACCAGCGACGAGGAGCAGACCGCCCTCAACAAGACCTACGGCTCCGTGCCGCCCGTCAAGACCGCGCAGAAGGACCCGGCCTTCGCCGGCCCGTCCCTCGCCGTCATCCGCGACACCCTCGCCTCCAGCGCCGCCGCCCTCCCGCAGGTCCCGGAGGAGTCGCAGTTCGAGACCGTCGTCGGCACCGCCGTCAAGGAGCTCTTCGCCGACGCCGCCGCCGGCCGGCCCGTCACCACCGAGTCCGTCAAGGCCAAGCTCGACAAGGCCCAGCAGCAGATGCCGAAGAAGTAGGCACCAGCCCCATGACCCAGACCGCCGTCACCCCCGTACGGGAGCCGGCGGTGCGCAAGGCCACACCCGGAGGGGCGCGCACCGCACGCCGCTCCAGGCGTCGCCATCTCGCACTGCCCTACGTGCTGCTCCTGCCCGCCCTGGTCCTCGAGCTCCTCGTCCACCTCGTGCCGATGCTCATGGGCGTCGCCATGAGCTTCAAGGAGCTCACCCAGTTCTACATCCGCGACTGGGCGAGCGCCCCGTGGTCCGGACTGGACAACTTCTCGGTCTCGCTCGACTTCGACGCGGCCGTCGGGCAGTCCCTGCTCAGGTCCTTCCTGACCACCTGTCAGTTCACCGCGCTGTCGGTCGGCCTCTGCTGGCTCCTCGGCACGGCCGCCGCGATCCTCCTCCAGGAGAACTTCCGCGGCCGGGGCATCCTGCGCACCCTGTTCCTCGTCCCGTACGCACTGCCCGTCTACGCCGCCGTCATCACCTGGGCGTTCATGTTCCAGCGCGACAACGGCCTCATCAACCACGTCCTCCACGACCAGCTCGGCATCGGCGACAGCCCCGCCTTCTGGCTCATCGGCGACAACAGCTTCTGGGCCCTGCTCGTCGTCTCGGTGTGGAAGGGCTGGCCGTTCGCCTTCCTCACCGTCATGGCCGGCCTCCAGAACATCCCCCGGGACATGTACGAGGCCGCCGCCCTCGACGGGGCGGGCATCTGGAAGCAGATCCGGCACATCACCCTGCCATCCCTGCGCCCGGTCAACCAGGTCCTCGTCCTGGTCCTCTTCCTGTGGACCTTCAACGACTTCAACACGCCGTTCGTGCTCTTCGGCGAGGCGGCACCGGAAGCCGCGGACCTGATCTCGCTCCACATCTACCAGTCGTCCTTCCAGACGTGGAACTTCGGCACCGGCTCGGCCATGTCCGTGCTCCTGCTGCTCTTCCTCCTCCTCGTCACGGGCGTCTACCTCCTGCTCACCACCCGCGGAAGGAAGACCTCCGATGTCTGACGCCGCCCACGGGCGCCCGGCCCTCCCGCGCTCCCCGATGGCCCCGCCCCGCTCCTTCCTCTGGACCCGGCGGATCGTCCTCACCCTCCTCACCGGCTTCGTCCTGCTGCCCGTGTACGTCATGGTCTCCAGCTCGCTGAAGCCGCTGGAGGACGTCTCCGGGAAGTTCGAGTGGATCCCCTCCGGCCTCACCCTGCGGCCGTACGCGGACATCTGGGAGACCATCCCGCTCGCCGACTACTTCGTGAACTCGATCGTCGTCGCCGGCGCCGCCACCGTCTGCTCCGTGATCGTCGCGATCTTCGCCGCGTACGCCGTCAGCCGGTACTCCTTCCGCGGCAAGCGGGTCTTCACCGTCACCGTCCTGTCGACGCAGATGTTCCCCGGCATCCTCTTCCTGCTGCCGCTCTTCCTCATCTACGTCAACATCGGCAACGCCACCGGCCTCGCCCTCTTCGGCTCCCGCGAAGGTCTGATCCTCACCTACCTGACCTTCTCGCTGCCCTTCTCCATCTGGATGCTCACCGGGTACTTCGACGCGATCCCGCGCGAGCTGGACGAGGCGGCGAAGGTCGACGGCTGCGGCCCGATCGGCGCGCTCTTCCGCGTGATCGTGCCGGCCGCCCGGCCCGGCATCGTCGCCGTCGCCGTCTACGCCTTCATGACCGCCTGGGGCGAGGTCCTCTTCGCCTCCGTCATGACCAACGACACCACCCGCACGCTCGCCGTCGGGCTCCAGGGCTACTCCACCCAGAACGACGTCTACTGGAACCAGGTGATGGCCGCCTCCCTCGTGGTGAGCGTCCCCGTCGTCGTCGGCTTCCTCCTCCTCCAGCGCTACCTCGTCGCCGGCCTCACCGCGGGTGCGGTCAAGTGACGACTCCCCAGCCCCGTTCCGCAGAAAGGCACCCCGTGTCCGACCCCACCGCCGCCCCGATCGACCTGGCGGCCTTCCCGCCCTCCTTCGCCTGGGGCACGGCCACCTCCGCGTACCAGATCGAGGGCGCCGTCGCCGAGGACGGCCGCGCCCCCTCCATCTGGGACACCTTCTCCCGCGTCCCCGGCGCGATCGACAACGGCGACCACGGCGACACGGCCTGCGACCACTACCACCGCTGGCCCGAGGACCTCGCCCTCATGAAGGAGCTCGGCACCGACACCTACCGGATGTCGGTCGCCTGGCCCCGGGTCCTCCCCGGCGGCGACGGGCCCGTCAACGCCGCCGGCCTCGACTTCTACGACCGGCTCGTGGACGGCCTCCTCGACGCCGGCATCACCCCCTCCGTCACCCTCTACCACTGGGACCTGCCGCAGGCCCTCCAGGACCGGGGCGGCTGGACCTCCCGCGAGACCGCCGAACACCTCGCCGCGTACGCCTCCGTCGTCGCCGACCGCCTCGGCGACCGCGTCACCCGCTGGGCCACCCTCAACGAGCCCCTCTGCTCCGCCTGGATCGGCCACCTGGAGGGCCGGATGGCCCCGGGCCTCACCGACCTGACGGCCGCCGTCCGCGCCTCGTACCACCTGCTCCTCGGGCACGGCCTCGCCACCGCCGCCATACGGGCCGCCGCCCCCGGCGCCCGGATCGGCCTCGTGACGAACCACTCCACCGTCGAGCCCGCCTCCAGCAGCCCCGAGGACCTCGCGGCCGCCCGCCGCATGGACGGGCACAGCAACCGCTGGTGGCTCGACCCGGTGTACGGACGCGGCTTCCCCACCGACATGCGCGAGCTGTACGGCGTCGAACTCCCGGAGAAGCCGGGCGACCTGGAGACGATCGCCGCCCCCCTCGACTGGCACGGCCTCAACTACTACTTCCCGGTCACCGTCGCCGACGACCCCCAGGGCCCCGTCCCGTACGCCCGCGAGGTCCGGCTCCCCGACGTGCCCCGCACCGGCATGGACTGGCAGATCGAGGCGGCGGGCCTGGAGAGCCTGCTGCTGCGCCTCACCGAGGAGTACGGCGTCCGCGAGCTGTACGTCACCGAGAACGGCTCGGCCTTCCCCGACGCCACCGGCCCCGACGGCGCCGTCCACGACCCCGAGCGCACCCGCTACCTGGAGGAGCACCTCGCCGCCTGCGCGAGCGCGGTCCGCAAGGGCGCCCCGCTCGCCGGGTACTACGCCTGGTCCCTCCTGGACAACTTCGAGTGGGCCTACGGGTACGACAAGCGCTTCGGCCTCGTCCACGTCGACTACGCCACCCAGAAGCGCACCGTGAAGACCAGCGGCCGCAGGTACGCCGAACTCATCCGCGCCCACCGGGAGCTGCGCGGCTGACCGCCGACGCCCATGACCGCGCGGGGCGGCCGGCACGCCCCGCCCAGACGTCCGCGGACGAGGAGGGTCCCATGACCGACAGCGCCACCCCGCCCCCCGATCCCGATCCCGACCCCTCTTCCGATTCCGTCACCGTCGCCGTCGCCGTCACGCATGCCGATCCCGCGCCCGGAGACTCCGGCGACTCCGGCGACTCTGGCGGCTCCGGCGGCTCCGGCGGCTCCGGCGTCCCGCACCCCGGCCCCGACGACGTGGCCGCCCGGCTGCGTCGCGCCCTCGGCCCGGTGACCGTCGTCCGGAGCACCCCGCTCGGCGGGGGCCTCTACAACTCGGCCGTCCTGACCGAGCTCGACGACGGCAGGCGCCTCGTCCTCAAGACCGCCCCGAGGGCCGACACGCCCGCGCTCACCCACGAGCGGGACCTGCTCGGCACCGAGGCGCTCTTCCACCGTCTCGCCGCCCGGGCGGGAGCCCGGGTCCCCACGGTCCTGCACCACGAGCCGGCCGGGGCCGGCACCCCCGCCGAGTGGCTGCTCCTCACCTACCTCGACGGCACCACCTGGGACGCCGCCCGGGCCGGCCTCACCCCCGCCGACACCGCCGCGCTGCGCCGCCGGCTGGGGGAGGACCTGGCCCGGGTCGCCTCGGTCACCGGGCCCGTCCACGGCTACCCGCGCCCCGCCCTCGGGCTCTCCGCGCCCGACTGGCCCCGCGCGTTCACCGCCATGTTCCACGCCGTCCTCGCCGACGCGGACCGGTTCGGCGTCACCCTGCCCGTCCCGGCCGGGCGCCTCGCCGGCCTGCCCGACCGGTTTCGCCGGCGGCTCGCCGAGGTGGACCGGCCCGCACTCGTCCACTTCGACGCCTGGGCGGGCAACCTCGTCCTCGGCCGGGCCGGCGACGGCTCCTGGCGCCTGGACGGCCTCATCGACGGGGAGCGCGCCTTCTTCGGCGACCCCCTGGCCGAGTTCGTCGGGCTCGACCCGCTCGGCTCGGCCGAGGACGACCCCGATCTCCTGGCCGGCTACCGCTCCGTCGCGCCCGGCCTGACCCTCGACACCGGCGCCCGGATCCGCCTGGCCCTCTACCGCGTCTACCTCGCCCTCGTGATGCGCGTGGAGTCCGTCCCGCGCGCCTACGACGGGGAGTTCGCGAGCTGGCTCGACGCCTGGTCCGCCGAACGCGTCACGCGGCAGGTCGCCGTCCTGGACGCTTCGGGGGCGTGACGAGCCCGGAGGCGTGACGGCCCCGGAGGCGTGCCGCGCCCTGGCGGTGCGCCGGGCCCTGGAGGGGCGTCCGGGTGGGGCGCGCCGGGGTCAGGCCGACTCCCGTACGACCAGGACCGGTTCGAAGACCCTCGAACCGGTCTCCGGCGCGCCCGCGTCCAGCCGGGCCAGGAGCAGCCGGGTCATCGCCGATGCCATCTCCTCCACCGGCTGCCGTACGGTCGTGAGCGGGGGAGCGGCGGCCCGTGCCGCCACCGAGTCGTCGAAACCGATGACCGCCACCCGACCGGGCACCGCCACGCCCCGCTCGGCGAGGAGGCGGCAGGCGCCCCGTGCCATCAGGTCGTTGGCGGCGAAGACCGCGTCGACGTCCGGGTGCCGTTCGAGGAGCCGGGCCATCGCGTCCCGGCCGCTCTCCTCGGTGAACAGGCCCCGTTCGACCGGAACGTCCGTCACCCCCCGGGCCGCGAGCGCCTCCGCGTACCCGTCCAGGCGCTCGCGCGCGGTCGCCGCCGTCACCGGGGCGGCGATCGTCGCCGGCCGCCGTCGCCCGGTCGCCCACAGGTGCTCGGCCGCCAGCCGGGCGCCCGCCGTGTTGTCCAGGTCCACCCAGTCGCAGCGGACCCCGGCGCGCGGCCGGCCGAAGAGGGCGGTGGGCAGTCCGGCCGCGACCAGCATCCCGGGCAGCGGATCGTCCTCGTCGAGCGGCACCACGAGGGCCCCGTCGGCCCCGCCGCGCCGCAGGTACTCCACCAGCTGCACGCGGGCCGGCTCGGACTCCGCCACCAGCAGCACGGGCTGCACCGCGCGCTCGCGCAGGACCGGGAGCACGCCGTCGACGACGCGCCCGAAGAAGGGGTCGGAGAAGAGGCGCGCGGTGAACGATCCGCCGGTCGCGGACAGCACCAGGGCGACCGCGCCGGTGCGCCGGGTCACCAGGGAGCGGGCCGCCTGGTTCGGTGCGTAGCCGGTGCGGGCGATCGCCTCGCGTACGGCCTCCTGGATCTCCGGAGCCACGTTCCGCACGCCGTTGACGACCCGGGACACCGTCGCGCGCGACACCCCCGCCTCGCGCGCGACGTCCTCGAGCGTCGGTCCTCGATTCCCCATCCGCGCACTTTATCGGTGCGCCGTGTCCGGTGGCGGGGAAGTCGGCGGTGCTCACCCCCGCCAAGCGATCGATGCTTAATGCAAGTCAAAAGAAAAGTCGTGTCGTACGCCTTGACCGTCCGCTCCACCCGCATGCAAGGTTTCGGAGAGCGCTCTCCCATGTGTCCGTCACGTATCACCGAGGAGACTCATGTCCTCCGTTGGGTCCCCGCCGGTCCGCCGGCGCCCCGCCCCCACACTCCGCCGTTCCACGGCCGGCGCCCTCGTCGCCGCCCTGGCCGGCACCCTGCTCGCGGTCGTCCCCACGACCGCCGCCCAGGCAGCCGAGACCCTCCTCTCCCAGGGCAAGGCGGCCACCGCCTCCACCCTCGAAGGAGCCGTCTTCCCCGCCTCCGCCGCGGTCGACGGCGACCTCGGCACCCGCTGGGCCAGCCAGTGGCAGGACCCCCAGTGGCTCCAGGTCGACCTCGGCGCGAGCCGGCAGCTCAGCAGGGCCGTCCTCACCTGGGAGGCCGCCTACGGCAAGAGCTACGAGATCCAGGCCTCCGACAACGGCACCGACTGGCGCACCGTCACCGCCGTCTCCGCCGGCGACGGCGGCACCGACGAGGTCGCCCTCGCCGGCAGCGGACGGTACGTCCGGATGAACGGCCTCACCCGGGGCACCGGATACGGCTACTCCCTCTGGGAGTTCCAGGTGTACGGCTCCACCGACGGCACCGGCCCGCAGCTGCCCGGCGGCGGCGACCTCGGACCCAACGTGCACGTCTACGACCCGTCCACGCCCGGCCTCCAGGCCAAGCTCGACGCCGTCTTCCAGGAGCAGGAGTCCGCCCAGTTCGGCGCGGGCCGCCACGCCTTCCTCCTCAAGCCCGGCACGTACAACGGCCTCAACGCCCAGCTCGGCTTCTACACCCAGATCGCCGGCCTCGGCGTCCGCCCCGACGACACCACCATCAACGGCGACGTCACCGTCGACGCCGGCTGGTTCAACGGCAACGCCACCCAGAACTTCTGGCGCGGCGCCGAGGGCCTCGCCCTCAACCCCGTGAACGGCACCGACCGCTGGGCCGTCTCCCAGGCCTCCTCCTTCCGCCGCATGCACGTCAAGGGCGGCCTCAACCTCGCCCCCAACGGCTACGGCTGGGCCTCCGGCGGCTACATCGCCGACTCCAAGATCGACGGCCAGGTCGGCAACTACTCGCAGCAGCAGTGGTACACCCGCGACAGCACGATCGGCGGCTGGTCCAACAGCGTCTGGAACCAGACCTTCTCCGGTACCGAGGGCGCGCCCGCGACCTCCTTCCCCGAGCCGCGCTACACCACCCTGGACACCACCCCGATCTCCCGCGAGAAGCCCTACCTGATCTGGGAGGACAACCAGTACAAGGTCTTCTCCCCGGCCAAGCGGACCAACGCCCGCGGCACCACCTGGGCGAACGGCACCCCGCAGGGCGAGAAGATCCCGCTGACCCAGTTCTACGTCGTCAAGCCCGGCACCACCGCCGCGACCATGAACCAGGCCGTCCAGCAGGGCCTGCACCTGCTCTTCACGCCCGGCGTCTACCACGTCGACCGGCCGATCGAGATCAACCGCGCGAACACCATCGTGCTCGGCCTCGGTCTCGCCACGATCATCCCGGACAACGGCGTCGCCGCCATGAAGGTCGCCGACGTCGACGGCGTCCGCCTCGCCGGCTTCCTCGTCGACGCCGGACCGGTCAACTCCCCGGTCCTGCTGGAGCTCGGCCCGCAGAACTCCGCCACCGACCACGCCGCCAACCCGACGACCGTCCAGGACGTCTACATCCGCATCGGCGGCGCCGGCCCCGGCAAGGCCACCACCAGCATGGTCGTCAACAGCGACGACGTCATCGTCGACCACACCTGGGTCTGGCGCGCCGACCACGGTGACGGCGTCGGCTGGGAGACCAACCGCGCCGACTACGGCGTCCGCGTCTACGGCGACGACGTCCTCGCCACCGGCCTCTTCGTCGAGCACTTCAACAAGTACGACGTCGAGTGGTACGGCGAGCGCGGCCGCACCGTCTTCTACCAGAACGAGAAGGCGTACGACGCCCCGAACCAGGCCGCCATCCAGAACGGCGCCACCAAGGGCTACGCCGCCTACCGCGTCGACGACTCGGTGAACACCCACGAGGCGTGGGGCCTCGGAAGCTACTGCAACTACAACGTGGACTCGACCATCGTCCAGGACCACGGCTTCAAGGCGCCCGTCAAGCCGGGCGTCAAGTTCCACAGCCTCCTGGTGGTCTCCCTCGGCGGCATGGGCCATTACAACCACGTCATCAACGACACCGGGGCGTCCACCATCCCCGCCGGCACCTCGACCGTGCCCTCCACCGTCGTCTCCTTCCCCTGACGGTCCCGCCGGGGCCCGCCCCCCCCCGCCCGGCCCCCCCCCCCCCCCCCCCCCCCCCC
>NZ_JBHTST010000078.1:0-37380 GCF_042794995.1 Streptomyces sp. NPDC056503 | reverse complement strand
GCGCACCACGAGTGCGCCGGGCCCGTCTCCGTGTCTCCAGGGGACCGGGAGCCAGGGAGCCCGGGAGCCCGGGGTCAGGAGTCCGGGGGTCAGGGGTCCAGGGGGCCGGGTCCGGGGGTCCGGGTAGGAGGGTTCGTGCCTCAGGGGGCCAGCAGCAGGACCTTGCCGACGTGGGCACCGGACTCCAGGACGCGGTGGGCCTTCGCGGCCTCCGTCATCGGCAGCGTCCGGTCGACGACCGGGCGGACCGTACCGCCCTCGACCAGCGGCCAGACGTGCTCGCGGACGGCCGCGACGATCGCCGCCTTCTCCTGGAGCGGGCGGGCGCGCAGGGTCGTCGCCAGCACGGCGGCCCGCTTGGCGAGCAGCGCGCCGAGGTTCAGCTCGGCCTTGACCCCGCCCTGGAGGCCGATGACGACCAGGCGGCCGCTCACGGCGAGGGCCTGGACGTTCCGGTCCAGGTACTTGGCGCCCATGATGTCCAGGATCACGTCCGCGCCCGCACCGCCGGTGGCCTTGTGGAGCTCCTCGACGAAGTCCTGGGTGCGGTAGTCGATCAGCACGTCCGCGCCGAGCTCGGCGCAGCGGGCCAGCTTCTCCGGGCTGCCCGCGGTGACGGCGACCTTCGCGCCGACCGCCTTGGCCAGCTGGATCGCCATCGTGCCGATGCCGCTGGCCCCGCCGTGCACCAGCAGGGTCTCGCCGGGCCGCAGATGGGCGATCATGAAGATGTTGGACCAGACCGTGCAGGCGACCTCGGGGAGCGCGGCGGCCGTGACCAGGTCGACGCCCTTCGGGACCGGGAGCAGCTGGCCGGCCGGGACGGCGACCCGCTGGGCGTAGCCGCCGCCGACGAGCAGGGCGCAGACCTCGTCGCCGACGGACCAGCCGGAGACCCCCGGGCCGAGGGCGGTGATCCGTCCGGCGCACTCCAGGCCGGGGTAGGGCGAGGTGCCGGGCGGCGGGTTGTAGAAGCCCTGCCGCTGGAGGACGTCGGCGCGGTTGACGGCGCTCGCCACCACCTCGACGAGGACCTCGCCCTCACCGGGCACGGGATCGGGCACCTCGGCCCAGACGAGGGCCTCGGGGCCGCCGGCTTCCGGAATCGTGATCGCATGCATGGCCGCGAGGCTACTCCGGCGCCGTTCCCGGGTCAGCCTCCGGCGGCTTTCCCGGGGCCGGTCGGCCCTCCGACGGCGTCCCCGAGGGCGGGTAGGCCCTCAGGGACCGGCGCCGTTCCGAGGGCGGTCAGTCCTGCGGCGGCGTGGTGAGCGGGGTGACGGGGGCGGCCCGGACGATGGTGATGACCCGGTCCGTGAGCTGGAGGGGGCTGGCCGCCGGGTCGTCGTAGCCGAGCAGCCGGTGGCCGCGCAGCACGCTCACCACCAGGTCCTCGGTCTCCCGGACGCTGCGGCCCGCCTCGGCCTTGGTCACCGGGCGTTCGACCAGGTCGAGGCCGGAACCCTGCTGGATCAGGTCCTCCATGACCGTGCCCGCGCTGGGGCTGAGCACGGAGAGGCCGAGGAGCCGGCCGGCGGCGGAGGCGCTGGTGATGACCGCGTCGGCGCCGGACTGGCGGAGCAGCGGCGCGTTCTCCTCCTCGCGGACGGCGGCGACGATCTTCGCGCCCCGGTTGAGCTGGCGGGCGGTCAGGGTGACCAGGACGGCGGTGTCGTCGCGCTGGGTGGCGATGACGACCTGGCGGGCCCGCTGGACCTCGGCCCTGAGCAGGACGTCGCTGCGGGTGCCGTCGCCGACGACGCCGACGAAGCCGTCGAGGTTGGCGGCCTCGATGACCTTGCCGGAGGGGTCGACGATGACGATCTGGTCCTTGCGGAGGCCGGTGGCACAGAGGGTCTGGATCGCGGACCGCCCCTTCGTGCCGAAACCGACGATCACGGTGTGGTCGCGCAAGGTGGACCTCCAGTGCTTCAGCCGGAACTCCTCCCGGGTCCGTTCGGTGAGGACCTCGAGAGTGGTGCCGACCAGGATGATCAGGAACAGCACGCGCAGGGGCGTGATCACCAGGATGTTGACGAGCCGCGCGGAATCGCTGTACGGGACGATGTCGCCGTATCCGGTGGTGGAGAGGGTGACGGTCGCGTAGTAGGCGCAGTCGAGGAAGTCGACGGTCTCGTTGGCGTTGTCGTGGTAGCCGTCGCGGTCCGCGTAGACGATGAGGACCGTCAGGAACAGGACCCCGAGGGCCATGAGGAGACGGCGGCCGACCTGGCGGAGCGGGTCCACCGACCGGCGGGGCAGCGCGATCCGCGAGCCGGTGACCTTTTCGTCGGCATGGCGGGCCATGACGTCACGGCTGGGAAGTTTCACGTGAAACATGCTCCTTGAGCGAACGGCGGCTCGGTCGGCCAGGGGAGGGCGAGCAGCTCAAGGCGCCGTCCGGGCTCGGCTCCCCCGGGCGGGACCACGGCCATGGCGTCGGCGGCGGCTATGCCCCGCAGCATGGCCGGTCCGTTGTAGTGCAGGGGCACCACGAGCCCGTCCCGGTGGATGACGGGCACGAGCCGGGTGTCGTGCGGGTGGCCCTGGACGGCATCGCGGAGGGGGGCCGGGGCGGCTGACGCGGGCACCGAGGCAGGGGCGGGCACCTCGCCGGGTGCGGGAGCGGCTGCCTCGCCGGGTGCGGGAGCGGCTGCCTCGCCCGGGGCGGGAGCGGGTACCTCGCCCGGGGCCGGTGCGGTCGTCAGCGCGGCCAGCAGGGGCGCGGCGAGGGTGAGGAGGCCGGAGACGGCGGCCAGGGGGTTGCCCGGCAGTCCGACGAGATGGCGTCCGGCGTCCAGCCGGGCCAGCAGCATCGGATGGCCGGGGCGGACCTTCACCCCGTCGACCAGGAGGGTGGCGCCGGCCTTGTCGAGGACCCGGTGGACATGGTCCACGGGCCCCGCGGCGGTGCCTCCGGTGGTGACGACGAGGTCGGCGGCGGAGGTGGTGACGGCCGTGTACAGGGCCTCGGCGTCGTCGCCGATCCGGCGGGTCGCCAGGACCTCGGCGCCGAGCGCCGCCAGCCAGGGGCCGAGCATCGGGCCGAGCGCGTCGCGGATCAGGCCCTCGCGGGGGAGCCCGGCCGTCAGCAGCTCGTCACCGAGGACGAGGACCTCCACCCGGGGGCGGTGCGCCACGGCGAGCCCGTCGTATCCGGCGGCGGCGGCGAGACCGAGGACGGCGGGGCCGACGAGGGCCCCGGCGGCCAGCAGTTCGTCGCCCGCCCGGCACTCCTGGCCCCGGGGACGGATGTCCTGTCCGGTCACGACCTCCCGGAGGGGGTGCAGCAGAACCGTTCCGGCCCCGGGCTCGGCGCGGGAGTGCTCGGAGCGGACGACGGCGGTGGCGCCGGCGGGGACGCGGGCGCCGGTGGCGATCCGTACCGCTTCCCCCGGGGCGAGGGCGGCGGCCCCGGCGTGCCCGGCGAGGACGGACTCCTCGCGCACCGTCCAGGGCCCCGGCCCGGCGACCGCCCAGCCGTCCATGGCGGATCCGTCGAAGGAGGGCAGATCGGTGAGCGCCCGCAGCGGCTCGGCGAGGGTCCGCCCGAGCGCCTGCCCGAGCGGCACGCGCACGGCCGGGCGCTCCACCGCCGCCCTGGCCTCGCTCCCGGCCCGTGCGGCACGGGCGCGGGCCTCGGGCCAGGGGGTGGCCCGATGGTGCCCGTGGGCCGTCCCGGGGGCCGGCGCGGAAGCGGGGGCGGGAGACGGGGAGACGGCGGGTTGTCCGGCGGTCATCCGGCCTCGTCCTGTTCGGCGGCCCAGCGTTGGGCGAGGGCGGCGGCCTTGCGGGAGGCCTCGGCGACCGCCTCGGCGGGGGCGGTGCCTCCCTCGGCGGCCTTGGCCGCCGCGTAGCCGACGAGGAAGGTCGTCAGGGGCGCGGCGGGGCGGGCCACGCCGTGGGCGGCGTCCCGGGCCAGGTCGAGCAGGACGCCGGTGTCGACGTCCAGGTCGAGGCCCAGTTCGGTCTTGACTGCGGTGATCCATTCGTCCAGCACGGATCCATGGTCCCTGATGCGCGCCCGGGCCGTGGCGATGTCCTCCCAGGTGTCGCAGTCGAACGAGGCCGCCGGCTCCTCCGCCCCCACCGGAACCCGCACGACCCGCAGCCCTCCCACGAGCGCGCGCAACGGCAGGTGGTCGAGCCCTCCGTGCGCCTTCCGCAGCTCGTCGGACTCCCGGCGCAGGGCATCGACCCGGTAGGCGGCGACGAGCGGCTGTTCCCGCCCGTCCCCGTCGACGAGCAGCGCTCCCTCGGCCCCCGGATCGCCGTCGAGCGCTCCGAGCAGCCGCAGAACCGTCGCCTCGCCGAGGAACGGCAGATCGGCGGAGAGGACGAGCAGAACGCCGCGGGCGCCGAGCGCGGCGACTCCGGCGTCGAGAGCGGCCACGGGACCCGTCCCGATCCGCTCCTCGCGGGTCCATTCGACGGGCCGGACGGTCGGGCGCGGATCGCCCACGACCACGGTCCGGCGCGCCCCGGCGCAGGCGGCGAGCACCCGGTCGAGCAGGGCCCGCCCGCCGACCCTCACCCCTGGTTTGTCCACACCGCCGAGGCGCCGCGCGGCACCTCCGGCGAGCACGACGGCGTCATATGCGGTGGTCACCCGAGCAGTATGGTCCGCCGCCCCCGTCCCCCGCCCGGCCGGTCTCCTGGTGAGACGGGCGGGAAGGCGGTCCGGGGGCGGTCCGATCGGGGCCGTACGGCCCCGTCCGTCGTGGTCAGACCGTGCGGAGCAGCACCGCGGGCCGTTCGACGCAGTCCGCGACGTAGCGGAGGAACCCGCCGGCCGTGCCCCCGTCGCACACGCGGTGGTCGAAGGTGAGCGAGAGCTGCACCACCTGACGGACCGCCAGCTCGCCCTGGTGCACCCAGGGCTTGGGGATGATCCGGCCGACGCCCAGCATCGCCGCCTCGGGGTGGTTGATGATCGGCGTGGAGCCGTCCACCCCGAACACCCCGTAGTTGTTGAGGGTGAAGGTGCCGCCGGTGAGGTCGGCCGGCGTGAGCGCGCCCTGCCGGGCCGACTCGGTGAGCCGGGCGAACTCCTCGGTCAGCGACTCCGCGGTGCGGGTACCGGCGTCCCGGACCACCGGGACGACGAGCCCGCGCGGGGTCTGCGCGGCGAAGCCGAGGTGCACCGAGGGCAGCCGGACGATCTCGCGGGCCGCCGTGTCCACGGTGGAGTTCAGCTCGGGGAAGCGGCCCAGGGCGTGGACGCAGATCCGGGCGAGGAGCGCGAGGAGCGAGATCTTCGGCCCGCCCGCCGCGTTCATCGCCGCCCGCGCGGCCATGAGTTCGGTGGCGTCGGCGTCCACCCAGCAGGTCGCGTCGGGGATCTCCGTACGGCTCCGGGAGAGCTTGTCGGCCACCACTCCGCGCAGCCCGCGCAGCGGAATCCGCTCCCCGAGGGGGGCGACCGCGGCCGGCCCGGGGGCTGCGGCCGTCACAACCGGCGCCACGGGCTCCTCCCGCGCGGCGATGACCCGCTCGACGTCGGCGCGCAGGATCAGGCCGTCGGGACCCGAGCCGCGCACCTCCCGCAGGTCGAGACCCCGGTCACGGGCCAGCTTCCGCACCAGCGGGGAGATCACGGGGACGGGCCCCGCGGGACCGGCCGTCGCGTTCGGCGTGGGATGCGCGACGGCCGGGGACTGGGGACGGATCCGGCGCCGCCGGGCCGCGGGGCCCGCCGTGCCGTACCCGACGAGGACGTTGCCCGAGTACTCCGAGGACACCGCCGCATCGGCCGCCCCGGACGAGGGCGCGGCGGCGGGTGAAGCCGCGGGCGCGGCGGCGGGCGCTCCCGCCTCGGCCGGCGCCCCGACCGCGACCGTCAGCAGCGGCGCGCCGACGGGCAGTTCGGTGCCCTCCTCGCCGAAGCGGGCGGTGACCACGCCCCCGTACGGGCACGGCACCTCCACCATCGCCTTCGCGGTCTCGACCTCGACGACCGGCTGGTCGATCGCGACCACGTCGCCGACGGCCACCAGCCAGCGGACGATCTCCGCCTCGGTGAGTCCCTCACCGAGGTCGGGCAGCTTGAACTCCAGGACCTGGGCCATCAGTTCCCCGCCTCCCACTGGAGCCGCGCGACCGCGTCCAGGACCCGGTCGACGCCGGGCAGGTGGTGCCGCTCCAGCATCGGCGGCGGGTAGGGGAGGTCGAAGCCCGCGACCCGCAGCACCGGCGCCTCCAGGTGGTGGAAGCAGCGCTCCATGACCCGGGCCGCGATCTCCGCGCCGGGGCCGGCGAAACCGCCGGACTCGTGCACCACGACCGCGCGCCCGGTGCGCCGCACCGACGCGGCGACGGTCTCGTCGTCGAAGGGCACGAGCGAGCGGAGGTCGAGGACCTCCAGGTCCCAGCCCTCGGCCGTGGCCGCCTCGGCCGCCTCCAGGCAGACCGGCAGCGAGGGACCGTAGGTGATCAGGGTGGCGCTGGTGCCGGGCCGGCGGACCACGGCCTTCCCGATGGGCTCCACGCGCGCGGGTGCCTCGGGCGACCAGTCGGACTTCGACCAGTAGAGCCGCTTGGGCTCCAGGAAGACGACCGGGTCGTCGGAGGCGATCGCCGCCCGCAGCAGCCCGTAGGCGTCCTCGACGGTCGCCGGGGTGACCACGTGCAGGCCGGGGGTGGCCATGTAGTAGATCTCGGAGGAGTCGCTGTGGTGCTCGACGCCGCCGATCCCGCCGCCGTACGGCACCCGGATGACCATCGGCATCGGCATCGCGCCGCGCGTCCGGTTCCGCATCTTCGCCACGTGCGAGACGAGCTGTTCGAACGCCGGGTAGGCGAACGCGTCGAACTGCATCTCCACCACCGGCCGCAGCCCGTACATGGCCATGCCGACGGCGGTGCCGAGGATGCCCGCCTCGGCCAGCGGCGTGTCCGTGCAGCGGTCCTCGCCGAACTCCTTGGCGAGCCCGTCGGTGACCCGGAAGACCCCGCCGAGGGTGCCGACGTCCTCGCCCATCACGTGGACGGTCGGGTCCTCGGCCATCGCGTCGCGCATGGCGCGCTGGAGCGCCTGCGCCATCGTGGCCGGCTTGGTCCGGCCCGCCGCCTTGGCGGCCGCGCCGGTCGTCGCCGTCGTCATCGGCTCTCGCCCTCCGCTTCGAGTTCGGCCCGCAGCTGCGCCGCCTGCTCGCGCAGCTGCGCGGTCTGCTCGGCGTAGACGTGGGTGAAGAGGTCCATCGGGTCGAGCACCGGGTCGGCGTTCATCCGCTCGCGCAGCTGCGCCGCCATCGTCTCGGCGGCCTCGGCGGCCTCGCGGCGGCCGTCCTCGTCGAGCAGGCCCCGCTCGGTCAGCTCGCGCTCCAGGAGCAGCACCGGGTCGTGCGCCCGCCAGGTCTCGACCTCGCCCTCCGCGCGGTAGCGGGTGGCGTCGTCGGCGTTGGTGTGGGCGTCGATCCGGTAGGTGATCGCCTCCACGAGGGTCGGACCGCCGCCGCGCCGCGCGCGTGCCACGGCCTCGGTGAGCACCTGGTGCACCGCGACCACGTCGTTGCCGTCGACCAGACGGCCCGGCATGCCGTACCCGACGGCCTTGTGGGCGAGGGAGGGGGCGGCGGTCTGCTTGGCGAGCGGCACCGAGATCGCGAAGCCGTTGTTCTGCACGAAGAAGACCACCGGCGCCTGCCAGACGGCGGCGAAGTTCAGCGCCTCGTGGAAGTCGCCCTCGCTGGTGCCGCCGTCGCCGACCATGGCGAGCGCGACCACGTCGTCGCCCTTGAGCCGGGCCGCGTGGGCGAGGCCCACGGCGTGCGGCAGCTGGGTGGCGAGCGGGGTGCACAGCGGCGCGACGCGGTACTCGCGCGGGTCGTAGCCGGTGTGCCAGTCGCCGCGCAGCAGGGTCAGCGCCTGCACGGGGTCGAGACCCCGGGCGACGGCCGCGAGGGTGTCCCGGTACGACGGGAAGAGCCAGTCCCGCTCCTCCAGGGCGAGGGCGGCGGCGACCTCGCACGCCTCCTGGCCGGTGGTGGAGGGGTAGACCGCGAGCCGGCCCTGCTTGGTGAGGGCGGTCGCCTGGGCGTTGTACCGGCGGCCGCGGACCAGTTCCGCGTAGAGCCGGCGCAGCAGCGCGGGGTCGGCGTCGGCCACGGCGTCGGTGCCGAGCACGCGCAGCGGCTCGGTGTCGGGCAGTAGCGGGGCGGGATCGGTCCGCGGTCGCCAGGCGGGTGGCGGCGTGGGCCGGTAGGCCGTCTCGGTGAGCGGCTCCTGGACTGTCGAACTGCGCTGTTGCAACGAGTCCACCTCCTCGTGGGAGCGGGCATAAGACCCGAAGGCGGGTGGCGCGGGTGTGGCGCGCCTCACCTACCGATTGTTCGGTCGTGGAGGCATTTTGGCTACAGGCACCTCCAGCCTGTGGACAAACGGTTCTCCACAGCCTGGGATAGAGGCAGGTCGTCCACCGGAGAGAGGCGGGGGGACATGGCGGATGAACAAATGGCCGTCGCCCGGGGCGGTGCCCCGGACGAGTCGGCGGGGGACGTGACGGGCGAGGTGCTGAGCGCTCCCTCGGACACGCCGGCGCACGCCGCTCCGGCACGCCCTCTGGACGCGATAGACCGGGACATCCTGCGGTTGCTCCAGACGGACGGCCGCGCCTCGGTACGTTCCGTGGCCGAGCGGGTGCACGTCTCCCGGGCCAACGCGTACGCGCGGATCAACCGGCTCATCGACGACGGCGTGATCCGCGGCTTCAGCGCCCGGGTCAACCACGAGCGGGCCGGCCACGGCGCCTCCGCCTACATCACGCTCAAGATCGTCCAGAACTCCTGGCGCACGGTCCGCGAACAGCTCAGGGCGCTTCCGGGGGCCGCGCACATCGCGCTGGTCAGCGGGGACTTCGACGTCCTGCTGCTGGTCCACACCCCGGACAACAGGACCCTGCGCGAACTGGTCCTCACCCGCCTCCAGGCGATCCCTGAGGTCCTGTCCACCCGCACCCTGCTGGTCTTCGACGAGATGGACATGAGCGCCGACCCGAGGCCCTGAGAGCCCGCGCGGGAAGCACGGAAGGGGGCTGCGGGTCTCGAAACCCACAGCCCCCTTCCGTGCTTCCCGCCGTTTCCTGCCTCAGGACCGCTCCAGGACCGCTTCAGGACCACCTCAGCCCGCCTCGGGCCCGCCAGGCGCCCTCGGGACGACCTGGAGGCCCCTCGGGGCCGGTTCCGGGACGGGGTGGAAGCCCAAGAGAGCCCAAGAGCCGCCTGGGGCTGCCCTGGGGCCGCCTGGGGCCGGGGGTCGTCTGGGGCCGCCTCAGCGGGCCTTCCGCAGCCCGTCGAACGCCAGGTGGACGACGGTCTCCGCGAGCTGCTCGCGCTCCGCCTGGTCCGGATGCGGCCGGTACCACTCCACCAACGAGTTGATCATGCCGAAGAGGAGCCGGGTCGCGAGCCGGATGTCCACGTCGGACCGCAGATCGCCCTCGGCGGCGGCCGCTCCCAGCAGCTCGGCCACCCGCTGGTCGAACTCCCGGCGCCGCTCCATCGCCCACCGCTCGGTCGCGGTGTTGCCCCGCACCCGCAGCAGCAGCGTCACGTACGGCAGCTCCGCTATCAGCACCTCGACGGTCCGGCGGGTGACGTACTCGACCCGCTCCACCGCCCGCCCGCGCACCGCGCCCGGCTCGTCCAGGACCGAGAAGAGCCCGTCGAGCGCCCGGCTGACCGCCCGCCGCAGCAGCTCCTCCTTGCCCGTCACGTGGTGGTAGATCGAGGACTTGGAGATCCCGGCCGCCTTGGACAGGTGCTCCATGGAGGTGCCGTCGTAACCGCGCTCGTTGAAGACCCGCACGGCGACCGTGAGCAGTGTCTCGGGGGTGTAGGTGTCGCGTCTGGCGGTGGTCATCGGAGCTCCTCCGCTTCCTCGGTGTAACCGCGGCGCACGAGGCCGACCGCGGGGGCGTACCGGCCCGTCGCGTACCGCTCGTGCAACTGCCTCAGCAGGGCGCAGAGCCGCCGGTGCCCGACCTTCTCCGCCCACTCCAGCGGCCCGGCGGGGTAGTTGACCCCGAGCCGCATGGCCGTGTCGACGTCCTCGGCGGTGGCGACGCCCCGGTCGACGGCGTCGACGGCGAGGTCGACCAGCATCGCGACCGTCCGGCCCACGATCATGCCGGGCACGTCGCCGATCACGGAGACCTGCTTGCCCAGCGCCTGGAAGAGCCCGACGGCCTCGGCGAGGGCCTCGGGGGCGATCCCCTCCCGGGCCGACAGGGCGATCCGGCCCGCCGCCGCGTAGTCCAGCGCCAGGTCGAAGTAGACGATCTCCTCCTGGTGGTACTCGAAGGAGCTCTCGCCGTCCACGAGGCTGAGCCGCACGCCTCCCGGCAGGTCGACGAAACCCTCGCCCTTCTTGCGCCGGACGGTGATCCCCGCCGCCTCGAAGAGCCCCACCAGCGGCTCGGCCGGCCCGAGGTCGCCGCGGACGGTGATCCGCTCCGGAGCCTTCGCGGGCGGCGCCGTGTGCGGCTCGGGCCGCTCGGCGCCCTCCGCGTAGGAGAACCAGCCGTGCCCCGTCTTCCGGCCGTGGCGCCCCGACTCGACCAGCCTGCGCTGCGCCAGCGACGGCGTGAACTTCGGGTCCTGGAAGAAGGAGTCCCACACGGAGCGGGTCACGGCCTCGTTGACGTCCTGCCCGATCAGGTCGGTCAGCTCGAAGGGGCCCATCCGGAAGCCGCCGGACTCGCGCAGCACCGCGTCGATGGTCGCCGGGTCGGCGCCGCCCTCCTCCAGGACGCGGAAGGCCTCCGCGTAGAAGGGCCGGGCGATCCGGTTGACGAGGAAGCCGGGGGTGTCGGCGCAGCGCACCGGCGTCTTGCCCCAGGCCTTGACCGTCTCGTACGCGCGCGTGGCGGCGGTCTCGTCGGTGGCGAAGCCCCGGACGACCTCGACGAGGGGGAGCAGCGGCGCCGGGTTGAAGAAGTGCAGGCCGACGAAGCGGCCGGGCAGCCGCAGCCCTCCGGCGATGGCGGTGACGGAGAGGGAGGAGGTGTTGGTGGCGAGGAGGGCGTCGTCGCCGACGGTCTTCTCCAGGTCGGCGAAGAGCCGCTGCTTGACCGAGAGGTCCTCGACGATCGCCTCGACGACGAGGGCCGCGTCGGCGAGCTCGGCGAGGTCCGCGGCGGCGTGCAGCCGTCCGGCGGCGGCCTCGCGCCCGGCGGCGTCCATCCGCCCCTTCTCGACGAGCCGGTCCAGCCGGGCGCCGATCGCGGCGACCGCCTCGGCGGCCCGGCCGGGGGCGCTGTCGTAGAGCCGTACGGGATGGCCGGCGGCGAGCGCCACCTGCGCGATCCCCTGGCCCATGGTGCCGGTGCCGACCACCGCGACGGTCCGGTCCCGTCCGATTGCGTCGTCCATGGTGGCGCTCCCCCTGACGGTCCCGTTGGCGTGCGCGTCGGCGCTCGTGTCGGCGCTCATAGGAGTGATCCTCCCCGATGGGTTTTCCACAGGATCGGCGGACCCCCTTGTCCCGACCGATCGTTCGGTTACTCTAACTCCGTACGCGTCTCCCTGCCCAGCTCGACGAGGAGTTGGTCCATCCATGGCCACCGCCCAGCCGACCACCGACGTTCTGGCCGACAAGCACCGGTCCACGCTCGATCAGGCCCTCGCCACCATCCGCACCCGCGCCTACTGGTCGCCGTATCCCGAGCATCCGAAGGCGTACGGCGCGGACGGTTCGCTGGACGCGGCGGCGGGCCTCGCCGCCCACGAGGCGGTGCTGAACGGCCGCTTCGAGCTCGACCAGCCGGGCACCGACGGCTGGACCGGCGGCGAGATCTCGCCGTACGGCCCCGCGCTCGGGGTCGAGTACCCGCACGCGGACGTCGACGTCCTGCTGCCCGCGATGCGCGCCGCGATGCCCGCCTGGCGCGACGCCGGGCCGGAGACCCGCGCCCTGGTCTGCCTGGAGATCCTCGCCCGGATCTCGGCCCGCACCCACGAGTTCGCCCACGCCGTCATGCACACCAGCGGCCAGGCCTTCATGATGGCGTTCCAGGCCGGCGGCCCGCACGCGCAGGACCGCGGCCTGGAGGCGGTGGCGTACGCGTACGAGGAGCAGACCCGCACCCCCGCCGGCCGGACCGCCTGGTCCAAGCCGCAGGGCAAGCGGGACCCGCTGGAGCTGAGCAAGGAGTTCACCGCGGTCGGCCGCGGCGTCGCCCTGGTCATCGGCTGCAACACCTTCCCGACGTGGAACGGCTACCCGGGCCTGTTCGCCTCCCTCGCGACGGGCAACGCGGTCCTGGTGAAGCCCCACCCGCGCGCGGTCCTCCCGCTGGCGCTGACCGTGAAGATCGCCCGCGAGGTCCTCGCCGAGTCCGGCTTCGACCCGAACCTGGTGGCGCTGGCCGCCGAGCGTCCGGGCGAGGGCATCGCCAAGACCCTCGCCGTCCGCCCGGAGATCCGGATCATCGACTACACCGGCTCGACCGGCTTCGGCGACTGGCTGGAGGCCAACGCCCGCCAGGCGCAGGTCTACACGGAGAAGGCCGGCGTCAACACGGTGCTGGTCGACTCCACCGACGACTACAAGGGGATGCTCTCCAACCTGGCGTTCTCGCTGTCCCTGTACAGCGGCCAGATGTGCACCACCCCGCAGAACCTGCTGATCCCCCGGGACGGCATCGCCACCGACCAGGGCCCCCGGTCCTACGACGAGGTGGTGGCCGACCTGGCCGCCGCCGTCGGCGGCCTCCTCGGCGACGACGCCCGGGCCAACGCCCTGCTCGGCGCCCTGGTGAACCCGGACGTGAAGGCCCGCCTGGAGGCGGCCGCCGGCCTCGGCGAGGTCGCCCTGGCCTCCCGCGAGGTCGCCAACCCGGACTTCCCGGAAGCGGTCGTCCGCACCCCCGTCATGGTCAAGCTGGACGGCTCCAAGCCGGACGCGGAGGCGGCGTACCTCTCCGAGTGCTTCGGCCCGGTCTCCTTCGCCGTCTCGGTGGACTCCACGGCCGACGGCCTGGAGCTGCTGCGGCGCACGATCCGCGACAAGGGCGCGATGACGGTCGGCGCGTACACCACCTCCGCCGACACCGAGCGGGCCGTGGAGGAGATCTGCCTGGAGGAGTCCGCGCAGCTCTCGCTCAACCTGACGGGCGGGGTGTACGTGAACCAGACGGCCGCCTTCTCCGACTTCCACGGCTCGGGCGGCAACCCGGCGGCGAACGCGGCGCTGTGCGACGGCGCCTTCGTCTCCAACCGCTTCCGGGTGGTCGAGGTGCGCCGCCAGGCCTGACGGCCCTCCGGCGGGGGCCCTTCCGGGGCCTCCGCCCTCCGGGACCTCCGCCCTTGACGCGGAGGACGGCCCTACGGGGCGTCGATCTCCGCGTAGCGCTGCACCCACGCGTGCATGGCGATCGCGGCGGCCGCCCCGGCGTTGATCGACCGGGTGGAGCCGAACTGGGCGATCGAGCAGACCGTCCGCACATGGCGGCGGGCCTCCTCGGTCAGCCCGGGGCCCTCCTGCCCGAAGAGCAGCACACAGCGGCGGGGGAGCACGGTCCGCTCCAGCGGCACCGAGCCCGGCAGGTTGTCGATGCCGATGATCGGCAGGTCCTCGGCCGCCGCCCAGGCGGTGAGCGCCTCGGTGTCGGGGTGGTGCCGCACGTGCTGGTAGCGGTCGGTGACCATGGCGCCGCGCCGGTTCCAGCGCCGGCGCCCCACGATGTGCACCTCCTTGGCCAGGAAGGCGTTGGCGGTACGCACCACGGACCCGATGTTGAAGTCGTGGCCCCAGTTCTCCACGGCCACGTGGAAGTCGTGGCGGCGGGTGTCGAGGTCGGCGACGATCGCCTCCCGCGTCCAGTACCGGTAGGCGTCGACGACGTTGCGCCGGTCGCCCTCGGCCAGCAGTTCGCGGTCGAGGCGCGGGTCCTCCGGCCACGGCTCGGGGTGCGGGCCGACGCCGATCTCGGGGCCGTAGCCCTCGTCGTACTGCAGCGGCTCGGCCCCGTCCGGGGCGGGGTGTTCTTCGGTGGTGCTCACCCGACGAGGGTACGGGGAGCGGCCTCCCCGCCCGGCTCCCCGCCCGGCTCCCCGCCCGGCGGCCCTCCGGCCTCCGCGTCGGTTCCGGCCTCCGCGTCGACCGCCTCCCCCGTCGCGGGCCGCTGCGGGGGCAGCCCGGCTGCGGCGGGCTTCCGCCGCAGCAGCCGGTCACGGCCCCAGGCCACGCGCGCGCCCAGCCACACCAGGAAGACCGTGGGCAGGAAGACCGCGTCGGCGGCGATCATCGCCAGCGAGAAGGCCGGCAGGCCGAGCAGGAGCGCGATGCCCGCGTGCTCCAGCATCATCGCGACGAGCAGGACGTTCTTCACCTTGCGCTTGAACAGCGTGAACGGGAAGGCGACCTGCACGATCACCGTGCCGTAGCTGAGCAGCATCACCATGATCCCGCTGGAGGCGAGGAGCTCGGAGAGCTCCGGCCAGGGCGTGAAGTAGTCCAGGTGCAGCGGGTAGAAGAGCGCGGTGCCGTCCTGCCAGCGCGAGCCCTGGATCTTGTACCAGCCGGCGGTGGCGTAGATCAGGCAGACCTCGGCCATGAGGACCATGAGGGCCGCGTTGTGGGCGAGGTTCGCGAGCACGTCCAGGAGGACGCGGGGCTCGCCGGGGGCGTACTGCTCGACCAGCCACCACAGGCCCTGGCCGAGCCAGAGCACCCACAGCAGGACGTACATCCACCACTCGCCGGTGACCGGGCTGAACCAGGTCGCGGCGACCAGGAACCCGCCGAGGACGATCCAGAGGACGGGACCCGCGAGCTCGCCCCGGCCGGCGGCCTCCCGGCCCTCCGCCGCCCTGCGGGCGGCCCGCCGGGCGTCCAGGGACCAGACCTGGCCGCAGCGGAGCAGCGTGAGGTAGATCGAGACGAGGTGCACCACGTTGTCGCCGCCGTCGCCGAGGAAGACGGACCGGTTCTGCAGCGACAGCGCGCCGACCATGAAGACCACCGACACGGCCCGGGTGTGCCAGCCGAGGAGCAGCAGCACGGCGGCCGCCACCGCCAGGCCGTAGACCACCTCGAACCAGAGCCGTCCGTCGGACCACATCAGGACCGTGAAGGCGCGGTTGTCGGCGATCAGCCGCCGGGCCATCTCGAACGACCAGGGGCCGTCGGGGCCGTACATCTCGTGCCGGTGCGGGAACTCCCGCACCAGGAAGAAGAGCCAGGTCAGCGAGAAGCCGATGCGGACGATCGCGGTCTGGTACGGGCCCAGCGCGCGCGAGGTGACGGTCTGGGCCGCCCGGGCCAGCTTGCGGTCGAAGGGCACGCGCGCCGGGGCCGCGGCCGGTGCGGGGCTGGGGGCGGTCATCGGCTCGTCTCCGTACGGCTGCGGTCGGCGTCGGTGATCTCCCACCAGGGCATCAGGCGGCTGGAGGGCTCGGTGGAGCGCTTCTCGGTGCTCCAGTGCGGGGCGGCCACGGGCCGGACGGTGCGGCGGAGCTGGATCCGCTCCACCGTCCCGCCGACGTCCGCGCGCGCCCCGGGCGCCTCGATGCGGAGCAGCACGATCCTGCGCATGTACTCCTCCGAGAGCCGGCCCCGCATGCCCTTGGGGCGGCCCTCGTCGTCATGCGCGTTGCCGTACCAGTCGATCGCCCGGCGCAGCAGGTTCTGCTGGGTGTGGCTGGGGAAGACGCTGCCGCGGACGTCCTCGACGTCCTGGGCGGTCAGGTCGATCCAGCCGGTGGTGCGGCGGGAGCCGTCGCGCCCGGAGACCTCGGCGCGGACCTGCACCGAGACGTTCTGCTGGAGCGGGTTGGGCGCGAAGAGCTTCCAGTTCTGTTCGAACTCGGGGTAGATCCAGTCGTCGACGGCCTGCCCGTGCTGCTTGGTGACCGTGTTCGAAGGCGCCACGTGCAGGAAGACCATGGCCAGGTGCAGGCAGGCGAGGACCGCGAGGGCGGCGAGCGCCACCGCCGCCACCACCTGGTACGGCATGGACAGCGCCAGGATCCCTCCGGCCGGCCGCCGCTCCCCGCTGCCGTCGATGTGCGCGCTCATCCCACCCCGATCCCGGGCTTCCCGACCCGATCCCGTCCCACCGGTGACCCGCTCGTCTGCGCCCCGATCGGAGCAGGCGGTTATCCACAGGGTTGACACCATACGGGCCGCCGACCCACCATTGAAGTCATTCAACCGAACGATCGGTCGGTAGGGGGTCTGATGACCGCAGGGACGGCAGGGACGGCAGTGACCGCGGAAGCGCCCGGCACGGACGCCGCGGACGCGGCGGCGCAGGCCGCCCGCGAGGCGGTGTTCGACGCCGCGGTCGCAGCCGACGAGCGCATCGAGCCGCGCGACTGGATGCCGGAGGCCTACCGCGCCTCCCTCGTCCGCCAGATCGCGCAGCACGCCCACTCCGAGATCATCGGCATGCAGCCCGAGGCGAACTGGATCACCCGCGCGCCCTCGCTGCGCCGCAAGGCCATCCTCATGGCCAAGGTCCAGGACGAGGCCGGCCACGGCCTGTACCTCTACAGCGCCGCCGAGACCCTCGGCGTCAGCCGCGACGAGCTCCTCGACAAGCTCCACAACGGCCGCCAGAAGTACTCCTCGATCTTCAACTACCCCACCCTCACGTGGGCCGACGTCGGCGCCATCGGCTGGCTCGTCGACGGCGCCGCCATCACCAACCAGGTCCCCCTCTGCCGCTGCTCCTACGGCCCGTACGCCCGGGCCATGGTCCGCGTCTGCAAGGAGGAGTCCTTCCACCAGCGCCAGGGGTACGAAGCCCTGCTCGCCCTCTCCCGCGGCACCGAGGCCCAGCACGCCATGGCCCAGGACGCGGTGGACCGCTGGTGGTGGCCGTCCCTGATGATGTTCGGCCCGCCCGACGACGAATCGACCCACACCGCGCAGGCGATGGCCTGGAAGATCAAGCGCCACTCCAACGACGAACTGCGCCAGCGCTTCGTCGACATCGCCGCCCCGCAGGCCGAGGCCCTCGGCCTCACCCTCCCCGACCCCGACATGAAGTGGAACGAGGAGCGCGGGCACTACGACTTCGGCCCCATCGACTGGGCCGAGTTCTGGGACGTTCTCAAGGGCAACGGCCCCTGCAACGACCAGCGCATCACCACGCGCCGCCAGGCCCACGAGGACGGCGCCTGGGTCAGAGAGGCCGCCGCGGCCTACGCGCGCAAGCACACCGGACAGCACGGGGAGGCACAGGCATGAGCAGCGACACTTGGCCCCTGTGGGAGGTGTTCGTGCGCTCCCGCCGAGGGCTCTCCCACACCCACGCCGGCAGCCTCCACGCCCCCGACGCGGAGATGGCCCTGCGCAACGCCCGGGACCTCTACACCCGCCGGATGGAAGGCGTCTCCCTCTGGGTCGTCCCCTCCGTCGCCATCACCGCCTCCTCCCCGGACGAGAAGGACCCCTTCTTCGAGCCGGCCGCCGACAAGCCCTACCGGCACCCGACCTTCTACGAGATCCCGGAGGGGGTGAAGCACCTGTGACCACCACCGACACCGCCGCCACCCCGGAGACCGTCACCCCGACGGCCCCCGCGCCGGTCACCGACCCGGCCGTCACCGCCGCGGCCCTCGCCCTCGGCGACGACGCCCTCGTCCTCGCCCAGCGCCTGGGGGAGTGGGCCGGCAACGCCCCCGTCCTGGAGGAGGAGGTCGCCCTCGCCAACATCGCGCTCGACCTCCTCGGCCAGGCCCGCGTCCTCCTCTCCCTCGCCGGCGACGAGGACGAACTCGCCTTCCTCCGCGAGGAGCGCGCCTTCCGCAACGTCCAGCTGGTCGAGCAGCCCAACGGCGACTTCGCCCACACCATCGCCCGCCAGCTGTACTTCTCCACCTACCAGCGGCTCCTGTACGCGGCCCTGGCCACCGGCGACGGTCCGCTGACCGGGCTCGCCGCCAAGGCCGTCAAGGAAGTCGCCTACCACCAGGACCACGCCGAGCACTGGGCCCTGCGCCTCGGCGACGGCACCGAGGAGAGCCACCGCCGCATGCAGACGGCCTGCGACGCCCTCTGGCGGTACACCGGCGAGCTCTTCCAGCCCCTCGACGGCCTCGACCTGGACACCACCGCCCTCGAAGCGGCCTGGCTGGACTCCGTCACCACCGTCCTCACCCGCGCCGGACTCACCGTCCCCGACGGCCCCCGCACCGGCGCCTGGCGCGCCGGAGCCGGCCGCCAGGGCCTCCACACCGAGCACTTCGGCCGGATGCTCGCCGAGATGCAGCACCTCCACCGCAGCCACCCGGGGGCGACATGGTGACCACCACCGCCACCCCGCTCGAAGCGGAACTGGCCCGGATCGCCGGCGCCGTCCTCGACCCCGAGCTGCCCGTCCTCACCCTCGCCGAGCTCGGCGTGCTCCGCGGCGTCCACGTCACCGGCCCCGGCCGCGTCGAGGTCGCCCTCACCCCCACCTACACCGGCTGCCCCGCCGTGGAGACGATGTCCACCGACATCGAACACGCCCTCCACGAGCACGGCATCCCCGAGGTCACCGTCGTCACCGTCCTCGCCCCCGCCTGGTCCACCGACGACATCAGCGAGGAAGGCCGCCGCAAGCTCACCGAGTTCGGCATCGCCCCGCCCCGCCCCCAGGGCCCCGCCGACGGACCCGTCGCCCTCACCCTGGCCATCCGTTGCCCCCACTGCGGCTCCACGGACACCGAGCTCCTCAGCCGCTTCTCCTCCACCGCCTGCAAGGCCCTGCGCCGCTGCGCCGCCTGCCGCGAGCCCTTCGACCACTTCAAGGAGCTGTAGATGTTCCATCCGCTCCCGGTGAGCCGGGTCGAGCGGCTCACCGACGACTCCGTGGCCGTCACCTTCGCGGTCCCCGACGCCCTCCACGAGACCTTCCGGCACCGCCCCGGCCAGCACCTCGCCCTGCGCCGCACCGACGAGTCCGGCCAGGAGATCCGCCGCACCTACTCGATCTGCTCCCCCGCCACCCCGGCCGGCGAGCGGCCCGAGCTCCGCGTCGGCATCCGCCTCGTCGACGGGGGCGCCTTCTCCACCTGGGCCCTCAAGGAACTCACCCCCGGCCACACCGTCGACGTCATGGCCCCCACCGGCCGGTTCGTCCTCGACCCGCGCCCCGGCCACTTCGCCGCCGTCGCCGGCGGCAGCGGCATCACCCCGGTGCTCTCCATGGCCGCCACCCTCCTCGACCGCGAACCCGAGGCCCGGTTCTGCCTGATCCGCAGCGACCGCACCGCCGCCTCCACGATGTTCCTCGACGAGGTCGCCGACCTGAAGGACCGTCACCCCGACCGCTTCCAGCTCGTCACCGTCCTCTCCCGCGAGGAACAGCAGGCCGGCCTGCCCTCCGGCCGCCTCGACCAGGAGCGGCTCGCCGCCCTCCTGCCCGCCCTCCTGCCGGTCGGCGCCATCGACGGCTGGTTCCTCTGCGGCCCCTTCGGCCTCGTCCAGGGAGCCGAGCGGGCCCTGCGCGACCTGGGCGTCGACCGCGCCCTCGTCCACCAGGAGATCTTCCACGTCGACGACGGCTCGGGCCCCACGCCCGTCCCCACCGCCGACACCCCCGCCCACGCCACCCTCACGGCCACCCTCCACGGCCGCTCCGGCACCTGGCCCGTCGAGCGCGGCGAAAGCCTCCTGGACACCGTCCTGCGCGCCCGCGCCGACGCCCCTTACGCCTGCAAGGGCGGCGTCTGCGGCACCTGCCGCGCCTTCGTCGTCGGCGGCGAGGTCCGCATGGACCGCAACTTCGCCCTCGAACCGGAGGAGACCGACGCCGGCTACGTCCTGGCCTGCCAGTCCCACCCGGCCACGCCCGACGTGGAGCTGGACTTCGACCGCTGAGCCCATTCCCTTCCGCTAGAACCTGTTCTATCTTGACGGCCCGTCAGGCAAGTGCCGCCCGACGGGCCGCCGGAAGAGCACCGGACAGCAACGGAAGGACAGGGCCATGGACTTCACGTTCACCGAGGAGCAGCAGGCGGCCGCGGAGACGGCCCGTACCGTCTTCGCCGGCGTCGCGCCCGACGCCGTGCCCAGCCCCGCCCTCACCCCGACTGCCGTCGCCGACGACCTCGACCGCCCCCTGTGGCAGCGGCTCGCCGCCACCGACCTCCTCGGGCTCCTCGCCTCCCCGGAGAACGGCGGCACCGGCCTCGACGCCGTCGCCCTCTGCCTCGTCCTGCGCGAGTCCGCCCGCGTCCTGGCCCGCGTCCCCCTCCTGGAGACCGCCGCCGTCACCCACGTACTCCAGCACCACGCCCCGGCCGACACCGCCGCCGCGCTGCTGCCCGAGGTCACCGCGGGCCGGCTCGTCCTCACCGCCGCCGCCCACGGCGCCACCGGCCACGAACCCGCCGAGCGGGCCGTCACCGCCCGCCAGGACGGCACCCACTGGATCCTCGACGGCGCCACCGACCACGTCCCGTGGGCCCATCAGGCCGACCTGACCGCCGTCCCCGCCCACACCACCGACGGCCGGACGGTCCTCGCCCTGCTCCCCCGCGACCACGAGGGCCTCGCCCTCGACGCCCAGTACGGCACCCACGGCGAGCGCCTCGCCCGACTACGGCTCGACGCCGTACGCCTCCCCGCCGAACGCGTCCTCGACTCCGCCGACGCCTGGCCGGCGCTGCGCTCCCTGCTCACCACCGGCACCTGCGCGCTCGCCCTCGGCCTCGGCGAGCAGGTCCTCACCATGACGAGCCAGTACACCGGGAAGCGCGAACAGTTCGGCCACCCCGTGGCCACCTTCCAGTCCGTCGCCGTCCAGGCCGCCGACCGCTACATCGACCTCCGCGCGATGGAGGCCACCCTGTGGCAGGCCGCCTGGCGCGTCTCCACCGGCGTCGACGCGGCCCTGCCCGCGGAGGCGGACCTCGCCGTCGCCAAGATCTGGGCCTCGGAAGGGGTCCGCCGCGTCGTCCAGACCGCCCAGCACCTGCACGGCGGCTTCGGAGCCGACACCGACTACCCGCTGCACCGCTACCACGCCTGGGCGAAGTACCTCGAACTCTCCCTCGGCCCGGCCGCCGCCCACGAGGAGACCCTGGGCGACCTCATCGCCGCCCATCCCCTGGACTGACCACGCCCGGCAGGGCTCAGGCGACGAACCCGGGCCCGTTGTCCGCGACCACGGGACGCCCGGCACCCTCCCAGGCCACCATCCCGCCGTCCACGTTCACCGCGTCGTAGCCCTGCTGCACCAGGTACTGCGTGACCTGCGCCGACCGGCCGCCGACCCGGCACATCACATAGGCGCGGCCGCGGTCGGCGAGCAACTCGCCGACCTCCGCGAACCGCGCCACGAAGTCGCTCATCGGCACGTGCACCGCGCCCTCGACCCGACCGGCCGCCCACTCCTGGTCCTCCCGCACGTCGAGCACCAGGGCATCGGCGGGTACGGACGCGGCGGGCACCGACGGCAGCGGGGCAGCGAAACTCATGGGACCGACCTTCTCTCGTGTACGGCGGGACCGCCTCGACCTGAAAAAACTACTGCACCAGCGCGGCCAGCTCGGCCTCCCGCTCGGACACCTGACCACGCAGCTGCTCGGCGATCTCCTCAAGGAGCTTGTCCGGGTCCTCCGGAGCCAGCCGCAGCATCGAGCCGATGGCGCTCTCCTCCAGCTCCCGCGCCAGCGCCGACAGCAGGTCCTTGCGCTGCGCCAGCCACTCCAGCCGCGCGTAGAGCTCCTCGCTCTCGCTGAGCCGCTCCTCGGCCGGCGCCGGACCCGCCTCCCACTCCTCGGCGAGCTCGCGCAGCAGCGCCTCGTCGCCCCGCGCGTAGGCGGCGTTCACACGGGTGATGAACTCCTCCCGCCGCTTCCGCTCGTCGTCCTCCCGCGCCAGGTCGGGGTGGGCCTTGCGGGCCAGCTCGCGGTAGAGCCGACGCACCTCCTCGCTGGGCCGCACCCGCTGCGGCGGCCGCACCGGCCGCTCGGTCAGCATCGCGGCCGCCTCGGGGGAGATCCCGTCGGAGTCGATCCAGTCGTCGAAGAGCACCTCGACCCCCGGCAGCGGCAGCACCGCGGCCCGCGCCTCCCGCGCCAGCCGCAGGTCCTCCGGGTCACCGCTCTGCTCGGCCCGCGCCTCGGCGATCGACGCGTCCAGCTCGTCGAGCCGCGCGTACATCGGCCCCAGCTTCTGGTGGTGCAGCCGCGAGAAGTTCTCCACCTCGACCCGGAAGGTCTCGACGGCGATCTCGAACTCGATCAACGCCTGCTCGGCCACCCGCACGGCCCGCTCCAACCGAGCCTCCGGCCGCTGACCGACATCCTGGCCCTGACTCTGCCCCTGGTCCTGGTCCTGGCCCTGGTCCTGGCTCTCGTCCTGGTCCCGGCTCTCGTCCTGGCCCTGGCCCTGGTCCTCGCTCACGTTCACGCCCGCCCACGTCCTCGTTCCGGCCCGACCACTCAAGCCTAGGTCCTCACCGGGGGCCCCTCCCCCCCTCCCTCCCCTCCCCCTCCCCCCGTTTTCGTCGTGTCCCCCGACGCCGCGCACGCCGGTCTGACCCCGGCCCGGGGTCAGACCCCCGGCTCCGCTGCCATGCGTCCCGTGCGGATCGCCGTGAGCAGGTCGGCGTGGTCCGCGGTGGTGCGGTCGGCGTAGGCGACCGCGAAGGCGGCGACGGCCTCGTCGAACTCCTCGTTCTTGCCGCAGTAGCCGGCTATCAGGCGCGGGTCGGCACTGTGGGCGTGGGCGCGCGCGAGGAGCGCGCCGGTCATGCGGCCGTAGTCGTCGACCTGGTCGGCGGTGAGCGCGGCGGGGTCGACGCTGCCCTTGCGGTTGCGGAACTGGCGCACCTGGAAGGGGCGCCCCTCGACCGTGGTCCATCCGAGCAGGATGTCGCTGACGACCTGCATGCGCTTCTGGCCGAGGACGACGCGCCGGCCCTCGTGGCCGGGGTCGGGGACGGTGAACCCGGCGGCGGGCAGGTGGGGCACGAGCACGGACGGGCGGGCTTCCTTCACCTGGAGGACGAGCGGTTCGCCGCGGTGGTCGAGGAGCAGGACGACGTAGGAGCGGGTGCCGACGCTGCCGGTGCCGACGACCCGGAAGGCGACGTCGTGGACGGCGTACCGGGCGAGGAGCGGCCGGCGGTCCTCGGAGACGGTCTCCAGGTACTCGCCGAGGGCGGCTGCGACGGCCGCGGCCTCGGCGTCGGGCACCCGGCGCAGGACCGGGGGCGCGTCGACGAAGCGGCGTCCGCCGCCGTCGGTCTCGGCGACGGCCTCGGTGGAGCGGGCGGCGAACCGGGCGCTGGTGTTGTTGCGGGCCTTGGCGGAGACGCGTTCCAGGGTGCCGAGGAGGTCGCGGGCGTCGGTGTGGGAGACGAGCTCCTCGTCGGGTATCGCGTTCCAGGCGTCGAGGGAGGGGAGCCGGGCGAGGAGGCGCATGGTGCGCCGGTAGGCGCCGACGGTGTCGTGGGCGGCGGCCCGGCAGGTGTCCTCGTCGGCGCCGACGACGCGGCCGGCGAGGACGAGGGAGGTGGCGAGCCGCTTGAGGTCCCACTCCCAGGGACCGACGACGGTCTCGTCGAAGTCGTTGAGGTCCATCACCAGCCGGCCGCGGGCATCGCCGTAGAGGCCGAAGTTGGCGGCGTGGGCGTCGCCGCAGAGCTGTGCGGAGACGCCGGTGACGGGGGTGCCGACGAGGTCGTGGGCCATGAGGCCGGCGGACCCGCGCAGGAAGGCGAAGGGGTTTGCGGCCATGCGCCCGACGCGGATCGGGGTGAGCTCGGGGACCCGGCCGCGGCTGGACTCCTCGACGGCGCGGGCCGCGTCGGGGCGTCCGGCGGGGAGGGCGAACTCGGCATGGGAGGAGCGGGGGACGGTGGTGCGCAGCTGCTTGCCGCGCTCCTTGGCGGAGTGTTCCGCGCTGCCGCGCCGTACGAATCCGGGCACGTGCGGGATGCGCTCCCCGTCCGTTCCGCCGCGCTGTCCGGGCACGGCGGCCTGGTTCTCGTCCATGGGACGACCTCCCCCGATGACTGGCCGGACGGTACGTCCGGCGACTTCCGGACCTGACGGTACAGCCGGCCTTGATCGCCCGTCTCCCCCTGTGGACAACGGCCTGTGGACAACTGCCGAGCCGCTGGTCGAACGGGATCGGACGGGGTCAGACGGCTACCGCCTCTTCCATCTCCTCTTCCATCTCCTCCTCCCTCTCCGCCTCCCGCTCCTCTCCGCTTTCCGCCTCTTCGCGGCTCGTCGCCTCGCGGACGGGCATCGGAGGGGTCGCGGCGGCGCTCACGGCGTTCCGTGTGGCCTCGGTGCGGCCGGCGAGGGTGACGAGGACGACCCCGGCGAGGAGCCAGAGGACGAGGACGAGGACGTGGCCGCCGAGGGCGTGTCCGTCGAAGTAGACGTGGCCGCGGATGCCCTCGACGAAGCCGGCGCCGTTCCAGAAGGCGTGGAGGGAGCCGAAGAGGCCGGGCTGGAGCTCGGGGCGGTAGATGCCGCCGGAGCTCGTGAAGTTGAGCATGACGAAGAGGATCATCACGCCGAGCGTGGTCCAGCGGCGCAGGTAGGTGTGGAGGCCGATGCCGATGAGGAGGATGCCGGCGGCGTAGAGCCAGGAGAGTGCCCAGACGCCGGCGAGGCCGTGGTCGACGAGGTGGAAGACGGGGCCGGCGAAGAGGGTGCCGATGAGGCTGACGACGAGGGCGGTGCCGGTGGCGAGGAGGGCGCGGATCCGCATGGGGAGGGCGGCTCCGGCTGCGCCGATGACGGCGACGGAGGCGTAGGCGCCGATGCTGACGGCGACGAGGAGGAAGAAGACGCCCTGGCCGGTGGGGTCGCCGGAGGCGGTGGGGGCGAGGTCGGTGACCTTGAGGGGGGCGTCCTGGCCGGCGGCGACCTTGGTGAAGACCTTCTCGACGGCCATGGCGCTGGTGTCGGAGGAGGCGGAGGCGACGAGGAGTTCGGGGTGCTCGCCGGGGATGTAGGCGCCGTAGCTGTCCTGGTGGAGGAGGGCGGTGGCGGCGGTGGCGCGGTCGGGGACGGTGCGGACGTCGAGGGCGCCGTCGGCCTTGTCGTGGAGGGTCTGGGCGAGGACCTGGGTGGTGGGTCCGGAGCCGACGATGTCGACGCGGAGGTCGTGGGGCTGGGGGGCGTGGAAGGCGCCGAGGTAGGCGAGGCCCATGCCCAGGCACATGAGGAGGGGGGTGACGAGGTGCCCGAGGACGTGCCGCAGGGCGCCGGCGGTTTGGTTCGGTCCTGTGGACACCGTGACCTCCGAAGACAGATAGTTGGCTTTTACAACCAAAGAACCGTTGTACTATACAACTGAAATCGCCTGCCGCGCCAGCCCGCCGAGGGAGCCCCCATGTCCGACGCCCCCACCGAAGCGCACGCCGAAGCGCCGCGCGAGGCGTCCGTGGACGTCATCCAGCGCGAGCTGACCGCCTTCGCGCGCCGGGCCCGTGCCGCGGCGGCCCGCGTCCACCCGGAGCTCCCGCTCGTCTCGTACACGCTCCTCGCCCACATCGAGGATCAGCGCGGCTGCCGCGCCACGGACCTCGCGGCGCACTACCTGCTGGACAAGTCGACGGTCAGCCGTCAGCTGGCGGGCCTGGAGAAGCTGGGCATGGTGGAGCGCCGGCCCGCCCCCGAGGACCACCGGGTGCAGGTGCTGCACCCGACGGAGGCCGGTCTCGCGGTGCTGGCCACCGCCCAGGCGAACCGTCGCGCCGCCTACCAGGAACGCCTGAAGGACTGGTCGAGCGAGGATCTGGCCCGGTTCGCCGACTTCCTCCTCCGGTACAACGACGCGGGCTCGGCCGGCCTCCCCGACCCCGAGTGACCGCCCCGGGCGGCCGCCGTCGAGGCGACAGAGGTGGCCGCCGTCGAGGAGACAGAGGCGGCCACGGCTCGGCTACAGCCCCGCGTCGCGGGCGAGCAGCGCCGCCTGGACCCGGTTCTCGCACCGCAGTTTGGCGAGGATCCGGCTGACGTAGGTCTTCACGGTCGCCTCGCTCATGTGCAGCCGGCGGCCCGCGTCGGCGTTGGAGAGGCCCTCGCCGAGGACCGCGAGGACCTCACGCTCCTTCTCGCCGAGCGCGGCGATCCGGCCGCGGGCCTCCTCGGCGCGGGAGGTCTCACGGCCGGAGGCGAGCCGTTCGACGACGTGCCGGGTCGCCGCCGGCGAGAGGTAGGCGTCGCCCGCCGCAGTGGCCCGTACGGCCCCGATCAGTTCGGCGGGGGCGGTGTCCTTCAGCAGGAAGCCGGCGCTGCCGTGCTCCAGCGCCCGCAGCACGTTCTCCCGCTCGCCGAAGGTGGTCAGGATGATCACCCGTGCCGCCGGTGCGGCCCTGCGCAGCTCCGGGAGGGCGGAAAGCCCGTCGAGGACCGGCATCTGGATGTCGAGCAGCACGACGTCGGCGGCGTGCGCGCGGGCCGCGTCGACGGCCTCGCGGCCGTTCGCGGCCTCCGCGACCACGTGGATGTCCGGATCGGAGTTGAGGATCATCCTGATCCCCGCCCTGATCAGCGGCTCGTCGTCGGCGATCACGACCTTGACGACCCGTCCGGGCCGTCTCGTCCGCTCTGACAGCACTGCGCCTCCCCCAACGCTTCGGTACGGGCCGCCGAGGCGCTACTGCCTCACGACGTACGACTTCTTCTCGATCAGCTTGCCGTCCTTGAAGCAGAACCGGAAAACCGGGTCCTCCCCGAACTCGTCGCTCATCTCGGTGGAGAGCACGACGAGGCAGTCGGAGCCCCCGGGTCTGGCGGGCCCGCCCTTGTCGGTGACGCCCAGCACGGCGAGGGAGCCGGAGTCGGGCAGCGAGGCCCGGACGTCGGCCTCGGCCGTGCCGACCACGATCGACTCGTACTTCTCGGGTGTGACCATGTCGTCCTGGAAGGATCCGACGAGGTAGTAGAGGCCCAAACCGGCCGCGACGAGCAGGACGACGAGCGCCGCGAAGGCGATGCCGCAGCCGAGCGCGACCGATCCCCCGGTGCTCCGCGTCTTGCCTCCGTGCAGCGCCATCGCCAACTCCCGTTCCGTGAAGGTCCAGTCGGGATCTCCGGCCGGTACGGGACGACTCTTTCCGCCGAACGGCTTCGTCGACTGCTGCCGGAAGTCGTCGGCCGCATCGACCAAAGGCGCTGATTCACCGCTCGGTGCGGAGCCGTACGGCAGCATCCCCGCGACCCGGAATCCGCCGCCGTCGGCGGGGCCCGCGTGGCACATGCCGCCGACGAGCCGGGCCCGTTCGACGAGTCCGGCCAGGCCCTGGCCGCCGCTGACGACGCCGTCCACGGGCCCCGCGGTCGGCTCCTCGTTGAAGATCTCGACGACGAACGTGTCGGGCTCGTAGCGCAGTTCGACGCTGATCGGGGCGCCGGGCGCGTACTTGTAGGCGTTGGTGAGCGCCTCCTGGGCCATGCGGTACGCGGCGTGCCCGGCGGCCGGCTCCAGGGGCCGCTCGTCGCCGATCCGCCGCAGCTCGACGCGGGTCCCGGCGGCGCGCGCGGAGGCGACGAGCCCTTCGATGCCGGCGATCCCGCGGGCCGCCCGCCCGCTCTCGTCGCCGACGGCCACCGGCCCGGTGTCGGGATCGGGGGTCTCGGTGCCGTCCCGGAGTATGCCGACGACCTCGCGCAGCTCGTGCATGGCGGTCACGGACGCGTTCCGCAGCACACCGACGACCTCACGCTGCCGCTCGTTCAGCTCGCGGTCGACCTCCAGGGCGCCGGTCTGCACGGCGATCAGGGCGAGTTGGTGCCCGAGGCTGTCGTGCATGTCCTGGGCGATGCGCTGCCGCTCCCGCAGCCGGGCGTTCCGTCCGATCATCGCCCGCTCGCGCACCAGCCGGACGTTCCGTTCCTGGAGCGCGTGGAGGAGGGTGCGGCGCTGGGCCCAGTAGCGGTGGGCGAGTCCGGGCGCGAGCGTGGTCCCCAGGTAGTAGAGGGTCGCCATGAAGGCGAGGGTGAGCAGCCGCTGCTTGTCCCAGTTGTCGAGCAGGGTGGCGCCGACGTTGAGGACGTAGGCGGCGACGTACGCGTTCAGGGCCCGGCCGACGCCGACGATGTGGCCGCCCGCGGACCAGCCGAGGACGAGCAGCAGCGGACCGAGACCGGGGACGACGGGGGAGAGCCCGGCGGTGACGACGAGCACGCTGGCGGGGAACCGGCGGCGCAGCAGCGACAGCACGGCCGCCACGACGGCGACTCCGGCGAGCTGCCACCCCTCGCCGCCGAGCAGTTCCTCGGTGCCGGCGGCGAGCAGCGCGACGACGGCGGTGAGGGCCGTCTCCCCGACGGCCCTGCGCCGCGACCATTCCCCGGCGGGCACGAGCCGTCTCCACGCGGCGGCGGCCCCGGCCCCGATCCCGCGCCCGGCCCCCGTCTTCCCCGCCGTTCCCGCCTCTCCTGCCTTCTTCGCCGTTCCGGCCGTTCCCGCCCTCGTCGCTTCCACGCTCGCACCCTAGGGAGCGCCGGGACCGTAGGGCGTCTCTCTTTCGTCGCGGTCCGGAACGACGAAAGACGAGGCGTCACTTGTTCCGGACAACGCGGAAGCCCCGTAGGTCTGGGACCTACGGGGCTTCCGTCTGGTGCGCGAGGGGGGAGTTGAACCCCCACGCCCTTTCGGGCACTGGAACCTGAATCCAGCGCGTCTGCCTATTCCGCCACCCGCGCATTGGGTGGTCTCCCGGTCTCTCACCTTTCGGTGCGAGCGCCTGGCGACATCTGAAGATTAGCACGTCGCGGACGGTGGATTCACATCCGTTGTTTCGGCCCCCCGCGAGCAGAACAGAGGAGAGGGAGAGGCGTCGCCGTCCTCTCGGGAGTGACGGAGGGGGTCCGGGGGAGGGTCCGGCAGAGAGTCCGCGGGACGGCTCCCGGGAGGGGCCGCGAGCGGGACCACGGGAGCGAGCGCGCGAGCGACCGCGCGAGCCTCCGCCGTCTCCCGTCCCGGGAAGCCGGGGGGAGAAGTGAGGATAAGAAGGAGAGAAGGGACACAGCGGAAAGAGAGGAGAGATGGGAGAGACAGGGGAGAAGCGGGAGGTTGCGGCGTCGACCGCCCCGTCCGGCGCGCTGGCTCGCCTCCTCCGACCCTCCTGTCGGACAGTCTCGTGCGGGACACTGTCCACAGGCCCCCTCTACGATCCCTGGGGGGAGGGCCTGTGAGAGGTGACACTCGTCCACAGGGCAGAGAAGGGGAACCAGCCGATTTCCCGACGCGTGGATACGATCAGTAAGCAGTACCAGGACGGCAACGACGGAGGAGGTGCCCCATGGGAGTCCTGAAGCGTTTCGAGCAGCGTCTCGAAGGTCTGGTCAACGGCACCTTCGCCAAGGTGTTCAAGTCCGAGGTCCAGCCGGTCGAGATCGCCGGCGCGCTCCAGCGCGAGTGCGACAACAACGCGCAGATCTGGAACCGCGAGCGGACCGTCGTCCCCAACGACTTCATCGTGGAGCTCAGCGCGCCCGACTACGAGCGCCTGAGCCCCTACTCGGGACAGCTGGGCGACGAGCTCGCCGGACTGGTCCGTGACTACGCGAAGCAGCAGCGGTACACCTTCATGGGACCGATCAAGGTCCACCTGGAGAAGGCCGACGACCTCGACACCGGCCTGTACCGGGTGCGCAGCCGTACGCTCGCGTCGAGCTCGTCCCAGCCGCAGCCGCACCCGGGGCAGCAGCCCCACCAGCAGCAGCAGCCCCGTCAGCAGCAGGGACAGGGCGGCGGTTACGGGTACCCCCAGGGGCCCCCGGCCGGCGCTCCGCCGATGCCCGCCTCGCCGCCCCCCGGCGGCGGCGCGGGCCACCGCCCCGCCGGCGGCGGCCGTCCCCCGGCGGCCGGCGGCGGCCAGGTGCGCCGCTGGATCGAGATCAACGGCAACCGCCACCAGATCTCCCGCCCGACCCTGGTCCTCGGCCGCAGCACCGACGCGGACGTGAGGATCGACGATCCCGGCGTCTCCCGCCGGCACTGCGAGATCCGGACCGGAACGCCCTCGACGATCCAGGATCTCGGATCCACCAACGGCATCGTGGTGGACGGGCAGCACACCACCCGCGCTACGCTCCGCGACGGCTCGCGGATCGTCGTGGGCAGCACCACCATCGTTTACCGGCAAGCCGAAGGGTGAAGCGGGGGCAATGTCAGAGCTGACCCTGACGGTCATGCGGTTGGGTTTCCTGGCCGTTCTGTGGCTGTTCGTCATCGTGGCCGTCCAGGTCATTCGCAGCGACCTGTTCGGTACGCGGGTGACCCAGCGCGGTTCGCGCCGCCAGGAGGCGCGTCCTCAGCAGGGCGGGCGCCAGGCCGCTCCGCCGCCGCAGCGCGGCCAGCAGCCGCCGCCGCAGCCCGCGGGCGGTGGCCGGTCGCGGCGCGGCGCCCCGACGAAGCTGGTCGTCTCCGAGGGCACCCTCACGGGCACCACCGTCGCCCTCCAGGGCCAGACGATCACGCTCGGCCGGGCGCACGACTCGACGATCGTGCTGGACGACGACTACGCCTCCAGCCGGCACGCCCGGATCTACCCCGACCGGGACGGCCAGTGGATCGTCGAGGACCTCGGGTCCACGAACGGCACGTACCTCGACCGGACCCGCCTCACCACCGCGACGCCGATTCCGCTGGGGGCGCCGATCCGCATCGGCAAGACCGTCATCGAGCTGCGGAAGTAGTACGACAATGAGCGAGCTGACCGGAGCGACCGGAGGGTGGGCAGTGTGGGTCGAGACCGGCTGTACCCCGATGCAGCGGCGACAGGGCAGGTGGGCATGAGTCTCTCCCTGCGATTCGCCGCGGGCTCGCACAAGGGCATGATCCGCGAGGGCAACGAGGACTCCGGCTACGCCGGTCCCCGTCTCCTCGCGATCGCCGACGGCATGGGCGGCCAGGCCGCCGGCGAGGTCGCCTCCTCCGAGGTGATCTCCACGCTCGTCGTCCTGGACGACGACATCCCGGGCTCCGACATCCTCACCTCGCTCGGTACGGCGGTGCAGCGCGCCAACGACCAGCTCCGGATGATGGTCGAGGAGGACCCGCAGCTGGAGGGCATGGGCACCACGCTCACCGCCCTGCTGTGGACCGGTCAGCGCCTCGGCCTGGTGCACGTGGGCGACTCCCGCGCGTATCTGCTGCGGGACGGCGTCCTCACCCAGATCACCCAGGACCACACCTGGGTCCAGCGGCTCGTCGACGAGGGCCGGATCACCGAGGAGGAGGCCACCACCCACCCGCAGCGCTCGCTCCTCATGCGCGCGCTCGGCAGTGGTGACCACGTCGAGCCCGACCTCTCCATCCGTGAGGTCCGCGCCGGCGACCGGTACCTGATCTGCTCCGACGGCCTGTCCGGCGTGGTGTCCCACCAGACTCTGGAGGACACCCTCGCCAGCTACCAGGGCCCGCAGGAGACCGTGCAGGAGCTGATCCAGCTCGCGCTGCGCGGTGGCGGCCCCGACAACATCACGGTGATCGTCGCCGACGTCCTCGACGTCGACGGCGGCGACACCCTCGCCGGCCACCTGAGCGACACCCCGGTCGTCGTCGGCGCGGTCGCCGAGAACCAGCAGCAGCTGAACGACGGCGGCGCGATGCAGACCCCGGCCGGCCGCGCCTCCGGGCTCGGCCGCCCCGCCCCGCACCACCAGCCGCCCGCCGGCGGCTTCGGCCCGCCCGGCAGCGGCGACGACCACGGCTACGGCGCGATGCCGCCGCACGGCTCGTTCGACGCGTACTCGGACGACGACTTCGTGAAGCCGCGGAAGCGGCGGCGGTGGATCGGGCGCACCCTGATCCTCCTCCTCGCCCTCGGCGTCCTCGCCGGCGGCGCGTACGGCGGCTGGCGCTGGACCCAGACCCAGTACTACGTGGGCTCCAAGGACGAGCACGTGGCGCTGTACCGGGGCATCAGCCAGGACCTCGCCTGGGTGAAGCTCTCGGAGGTCGAGAAGGACCACCCCGAGATCGAACTCAAGTACCTCCCCGCCTACCAGCGGAAGCAGGTCGAGGACACCATCGCGGGCGGCAGCCTCGCCAAGGCCCAGACGAAGATCTCCGAGCTGTCCGTGCAGGCCTCGGCCTGCAGGAAGACCGAGGAGCGCCGCGTCGCCAAGGAGAAGGCCGACAAGGAGAAGGCGGCCGAGAAGCCGGCCGACGGCGCCGACGCCAAGCCCGAATCCAAGCCCACCACAGCCGCTCCGACCCCGGGTCCCACCCTCACGGCGGAGGAGCAGAAGCTGGCCTCGAACTGCGGCAAGCAGTAAGCACCCGTAGGGGGCCTTTCACCACCATGAGCGTTGTCACCAACACGACCACCATCGGCGCGATCGAGGCGCCGAGCCGCCGCAACACCGAGCTGGCGCTGCTCGCCTTCGCCGTAGCCATCCCGGTGTTCGCGTACCTCAACGTGGGGCTGGCCATCGACGGCGAGGTCCCGTCCGGCATGCTCGGGTACGGGCTCGGCCTCGCGCTCCTCGCGACCGTCGCCCACCTCGTCGTGCGCAAGTGGGCGCCGTACGCGGACCCGCTGCTGCTGCCGCTGGCGACCCTGCTCAACGGCATGGGGCTGGTGCTGATCTGGCGTCTCGACCAGTCGCCGCGGCTGATCGACCTGGCGAAGCGCAGTTACGGGGCGTTCAGCCCGTCCGCGCCGAACCAGATGATGTACTCCGCGATCGGCATCGCCATGTTCGTGGGCGTGCTGCTGCTCCTCAAGGACCACCGCGTCCTGCAGCGCTACACGTACATCTCCATGGTCGTGGCGCTCCTGCTGCTGCTCCTGCCGCTCGTTCCCGGCCTCGGCACCGACGTCTTCGGCGCCAAGATCTGGATCCGTATCGGCGGCTTCTCCATCCAGCCCGGCGAGTTCGCCAAGCTGGTCCTCGCCGTGTTCTTCTCCGGCTACCTGATGGTGAAGCGGGACGCCCTGGCGCTGGCCAGCCGCCGCTTCATGGGGCTCTACCTGCCGCGTGGCCGTGACCTCGGCCCGATCCTGACGATCTGGGCGGTCAGCCTCCTCATCCTGGTCTTCGAGAACGACCTCGGCACCTCGCTGCTGTTCTTCGGCATGTTCGTGATCATGCTGTACGTGGCGACCGAGCGGACCAGCTGGATCGTCATGGGTCTGCTGATGGCCGTCGCCGGCGCGGTGGCCGTCAGTTCCACGGCGAGCCACGTCCAGTCCCGCGTGGCCGCCTGGCTCGACCCCTTCGAGTGCCTCAAGACGGCGCCCGAGGGCTCGAACATGGCGTACGCCTGTGACCAGATGACCCAGGTGCTGATGTCCTTCGGCTCCGGCGGCATCCTCGGCACCGGTCTCGGCCAGGGCAACTCTGACCTGATCCAGTTCGCCGCCAACTCCGACTTCATCTTCGCCACCGTCGGCGAGGAGCTCGGCCTGGCCGGCGTGATGGTCTTCCTGCTGATCTACGGTCTGATCATCGAGCGTGGCATCCGCACGGCCCTCGCCGCCCGCGACCCGTTCGGCAAGCTGCTCGCGATGGGCCTGTCCGGCGCCTTCGCGCTGCAGGTCTTCGTCGTGGCCGGCGGTGTGATGGGCCTCATCCCGCTGACCGGTATGACGATGCCGTTCCTCGCGTACGGCGGTTCGTCCGTGATCGCCAACTGGGCCCTGATCGGCATCCTGATCCGGATCAGCGACACCGCACGCCGTCCGGCGCCCTCCCCCGCCCCGAACCCCGACGCCGAGATGACCCAGGTGGTCCGTCCGTGAACAAGCCTCTGCGCCGGGTCGCGATCTTCTGCGGCCTGCTCGTCCTCGCCCTGCTCCTGCGCGACAACTGGCTCCAGTTCGTCCGCGCCGACGAGCTGAACGCGCACCCGAAGAACCGGCGCGTCCAGATCGAGCGCTACTCGAACGAGCGCGGCAACATCATCGTCGACGGAAAGCCGATCACCGGCTCCGTCGACTCCGGGGACGAGTACTTCACGTTCAAGCGGACCTACGTCGACGGCCCCATGTGGGCCCCCGTGACCGGCTACGCCTCGCAGGCGTACGACGCCAACCAGATCGAGAAGATCGAGGACGGCATCCTCACGGGCAACGACGACCGGCTCTTCTTCGACCGCACCCTGTCGATGTTCACCGGGGAGAAGAAGAAGGGCGGCGACGTCGTCACCACCCTCAACGGCGCCGCGCAGAAGGCCGCCTTCGAGGGCCTCGGCAAGAACACCGGCGCCGTCGTGGCGATCGAGCCGTCGACCGGCAAGATCCTGGCGCTCGCGTCCACCCCCTCGTACGACCCGTCCTCGTTCGCCGGCTACTCGGGCAAGGACGAGAAGGCCTGGGTCGCGCTGGAGAAGGACAAGAACAAGCCGAAGCAGAACCGCGCCCTGCGCGAGATCTACCCCCCCGGCTCCGTCTTCAAGGTCGTGACGGCCGCCGCCGCGCTGGAGTCCGGCAAGATCAAGGACATCGACGCGGCGACCGACACCCCCGAGGGCTGGAAGATCCCGCTCTCCCGGGTGCCGATGAAGAACCACTCGGGCGGCTGCGCCAACGCCAGCATCAACGAGGCGCTGCGAGTCTCCTGCAACTCGGTCTTCGCCAAGCTCGGTGACGACGTCGGCCGCGACAAGATGGTCGAGACGGCCGAGAAGTTCGGCTTCAACGCCGAGCAGTTCACCCCGGTCCGCTCCGCCGCCTCGGTCTACGACAAGAACGCCGACCGCGGTGGCAACGCGCTCTCCTCGATCGGCCAGTTCAACACCGCGACGACCCCGCTCCAGATGGCGATGGTCACGGCGGCGATCGCGAACGACGGCAAGCTGATGAAGCCGTACATGATCGACCAGCTGCGCGCCCCGAACCTGGACGTGATCAAGCAGAACGAGCCGGAGGAGATGAGCCAGCCGGTCTCTCCGGAGAACGCCCAGAAGCTCCAGACGATGATGGAGAACGTCGTCTCGAACGGCACCGGCGCCAAGGCCGACCTGAACATGAGCGGCGTGAAGGTCGGCGGCAAGACCGGTACCGCGCAGCACGGCGAGAAGAACGCCAAGCGCCCGTACGCGTGGTTCATCTCGTATGCCAAGACCGACCAGGGCTCCCCGGTCGCGGTCGCCGTGATCGTCGAGGACGCCGAGGGCGTCGGACGTGAGGACATCAGCGGTGGCGGTCTCGCCGCGCCGATCGCGAAGGCGGTCATGAAGGCGGTTCTGAAGAGCCGCGGCTGATCTTGCGAAGGGCCGGTGCCCGCCAGGTACCGGTCAGGTATCAGCTGCCCTCCGCGCGCGGTACGGCTCTTCGGGGCCGGTACCGTATGCGCGGACAGCACACACCGCCGGACCACCCCAGGGTGCGGTCGGGACAGACGGAGAGGGCTGGATTAGCTATGGAAGAGCCGCGTCGCCTCGGCGGCCGGTACGAGCTGGGCTCGGTGCTCGGCCGCGGTGGCATGGCCGAGGTGTACCTCGCCCAGGACACCCGGCTCGGCCGCACCGTCGCCGTGAAGACGCTGCGGGCCGACCTGGCCCGTGACCCGTCCTTCCAGGCCCGGTTCCGCCGTGAGGCACAGTCCGCCGCCTCCCTGAACCACCCGGCGATCGTCGCCGTCTACGACACCGGCGAGGACTACGTCGACGGGGTCTCCATCCCGTACATCGTGATGGAGTACGTCGACGGGTCGACGCTCCGTGAGCTGCTTCACTCGGGCCGCAAGCTGCTGCCCGAGCGCACCCTGGAGATGACCGTCGGCATCCTCCAGGCGCTGGAGTACTCGCACCGCGCCGGCATCGTGCACCGCGACATCAAGCCCGCGAACGTGATGCTGACCCGGACGGGCCAGGTCAAGGTCATGGACTTCGGCATCGCGCGCGCCATGGGCGACGCGGGCATGACCATGACGCAGACCGCGGCGGTCATCGGCACCGCCCAGTACCTCTCGCCGGAGCAGGCCAAGGGCGAGCAGGTCGACGCGCGCTCCGACCTGTACTCCACCGGCTGCCTGCTCTACGAACTCCTGACCGTCCGGCCGCCGTTCATCGGCGACTCCCCGGTGGCCGTGGCCTACCAGCACGTCCGCGAGGAGCCGCAGGCGCCGAGCAACTTCGACGCCGAGATCACGCCCGAGATGGACGCCATCGTCCTGAAGGCGCTGGTCAAGGACCCCGACTACCGCTACCAGTCCGCCGACGAGATGCGCGCGGACATCGAGGCGTGCCTCGACGGGCAGCCGGTCGCGGCCGCCGCGGCGATGGGCATGGCGGGCGCCCAGGCGTACAACGGCTACGGCTATCCGCCGGAGGACCAGCCGACGACGGCGCTGCGCCAGGCCGACCCGGTCGGCCAGACCTCGATGATGCCGCCGGTCCCGCCGGACGGTGGGGGTTACGGCGGTTACGACGGTTACGACGACCGTCCGGACCGCCGCCGCGGCGGCCAGAAGAAGTCGAACGCCTCCACGATCCTGCTGGTGCTCTGCGGCGTCCTGGTCCTGGTCGGCGCGATCTTCATCGCGCGGTACCTGATGGACACCAACGACACCCCGCAGCAGACGCTGGTGCCGCCGCTCGTCGGACAGACGCTGACCGAGGCGGAGCGGTCCGCGACCAACGCCCAGGTGAAGGTGCAGGAGGCGGGCAAGGAGCGCTGCGACCAGCCCACGGGTGCGATCTGCCGCCAGGACCCGGTCGCCGACGGCGCCGGCAAGATGGCGGTCGACGGCACGATCCAGGTGTGGATCTCCGAGGGCGCGCCGCTCGTCGAGGTCCCGGACGTCCAGGAGCAGTCGCTCCAGCGGGCCAAGGAGACCCTGGAGGGCAAGGGCTTCAAGGTCAAGGTCGAGGAGGAGGAGTCCGACGAGGACCCCGGCACCGTCCTGCGGCAGAACCCGCAGAACGGCACCAAGGCCGAGAAGAGCTCCGAGGTGACCCTCACCGTCGCCAAGCAGAAGCTGACGCAGCTGCCGGACGTGCGGAACCGCGACATCAGCCTGGCGCTCCAGCAGCTGAACGGCCTCGGCTTCACCGACGTGAAGCAGGAGGAGGTCGACAACGACCAGCCCAAGGGCATGGTCCTGGAGCAGACCCCGGGCGGCCCGAGCAACCAGCCGCTGGACGTCGAGATCAAGCTGAAGGTCTCCAAGGGCCCGCAGGTGACCGCGGTCACGATCCCCGGGGACCTCGCCGGCAAGACGCTGAAGGAGGTCCGGGACTGGTTCCAGGGCCAGGGCGTGTCGGTCGTGGTGGCCGGTGTCGACAAGGACGACGCCCGTGTCCTCCAGTCGGCGCCCGCCGCCGGCCAGACGGTCAACAAGGGCGGCTCGGTCACCCTGTTCACCGCGGACGTGGGCGGTGGCAACCCCGGTGGGAACAACGGCCAGCCGGACGGCGACAGCAACAACGGCGGCGGCTGGTTCGACTAGCCGGCCCGCCGGCACTGCCGGAAAGGGGGGAGCCCCGGAGACCTTCGAAGGTCTCCGGGGC